>JBBKXU010000001.1:0-3629 GCA_037969645.1 Ferruginibacter sp.
CATTTACAGTCATTTATAAAAATGGCCCCGGAAATAATAATCCGAGGCCTAATTAACTCAATATAACATTCATTTATTAAAACTGCTGATCGTTTAAATGAACTTTAGTCATATCATAATAGTGATTTTGCAATTGATGTAATTCTAAGGGTTGTAGAATCTGGCGATGTTCATCCCGGTACCATATTTCAAAATTCGAAAAATTATCTTTTGCAGATAACATCATTCTAAAAGCACCTTTCATGTATTTAACGCCTCCATTCTCCTGAACTTCTTTATTAAACTTTAATTTTACCAACTGGGCATCATCAAGTGGTATACCACTCAGCTGATCTGTTTCGTACCAAAAATCCTGTGCGCCTGTATTTATACAAACTTGTTTTTCATTGCCATTAAGGTTGGTTACTTCACCTTGCTTTTTATCGCCATCGTTATCTGCTATTAAATAATCGCCTACTTTAATTTCATTAAATTGTATCATAGTTAGTTGTTTTTTAGTAACTCAATATAGTACTTATTGTGAAATGATATGTGAAAAATTAACTTGACGCAAAATTTTCGGCATCACATCAGATTAGCAGTTGTTCCTACTCGGCCCAACTCATCACATATCCTTCATTCTCTATTTCCAAAGCCTCAACCGTTAATTGCAATGGATGAAAAGTATCTACCATCACAGCCAGTTCGTTAGTTTCTTTTGCGCCAATACTTTTCTTTACCGCTCCGGGATGCGGCCCGTGTGGTATACCGGCCGGATGTAAAGTAATCATCCCCCGTGTAACATGTTTACGGCTCATAAAATCGCCATCCACATAATATAATAACTCATCGCTATCAATATTACTATGGTTATATGGCGCCGGTATTGCCTGCGGATGGTAATCGAACAAACGTGGGCAAAATGAACATACCACAAAATTATTAGCTTCAAAAGTCTGATGCACGGGCGGCGGTTGATGTACCCTCCCCGTTATCGGTTCAAAATCATGAATAGAAAAGGCAAATGGATAACAGCAGCCATCCCAACCTACCACATCAAAAGGATGATGGGCATAATGCAGTCCGTATAATATTCCTTTCTTTTTAGTTTGAATAAGGAAGTCTCCAGCCTGGTCAATAGTTTGTAAATCTTTGGGCTGACGGATATCTCTCTCACAAAAAGGTGAATGCTCCATTAACTGTCCCAATTTACTAACGTATCTTTTTGGGTACCTTATCGGGCTAAATGACTCAACAATAAACAGCCGGTTATTCTCTGTTGTAAATTCCATCTGATAAATAGAGCCACGTGGAATAACCAAATAATCGCCATACCCAAATTCGAGATTGCCATATTGCGTTTTTAAAACGCCAGTGCCTTCATGTACAAAGATCATTTCATCTGCATCAGCATTTTTATAAAAATAATCCGTCATGCTTTGTTGCGGAGCTGCTAGTACAATATGGCAATCGTTATTTACCAAAACAGCTTTGCGACTTTGCAGATAATCTTTTTCGGGTTTGATATTAAATCCTTCCAGGCTGCGGTGTTTCAGCATTTTCTCCTCGGCAATTTTTGGTTGCACATTTACGGGTTCATCAGTCTTGATGATCTCTGTTGGAGGATGACAATGATATAAAATTGAATAATCGTTGCTGAATCCCTCGGTTGAGAATAATTGTTCGGAGTATAATTCCCCATCGGGCTTACGAAACTGTGTATGCCTTTTATGCGGAATGGATCCTAAAGTATGATAGTGTGCCATGAGAATTAAAAATTAAGAATGAAAAATGAAAAACTTGTTTATAGATACTCATTTTTCATTGACGCAAAGTGCCAGCGATGCAAGCAGAAAACAATATTTCCATCTGCGTTTGTCAATATAATATGTGAAGTTGCGGTGAAAAGGCATTTGCTAAATTTGTTATTGTAAATTTACGGCTTATAATTTTAATAAACGTGACGAGAATTGGATTAATATCTGACACCCATCATTACTTAGATGAAAGCATCTTTGAGCATTTTAAAGATTGCGATCAGGTTTGGCATGCTGGAGATTTTGGAACAGATGTGGTTGACAGATTGAAAACGTTTAAAAGTTTAAAAGGCGTGTTTGGGAACATTGACGATGCAACAATAAGAAAAGACTTTCCCGAACAGCTGATTTTTATCTGTGAAGGCGTAAAAGTTATGATGCGGCATATCGGTGGTTATCCGCCTAAATACAATGCCGAAACAAAAAAGGAAATACTCATTCACAAACCACAGCTTTTTATCAGCGGCCACTCTCATATATTAAAAATCATGTACGATGACAAACTGAATTGTCTTCACATGAATCCTGGGGCAGCCGGTAAGCAAGGCTGGCATAAAGTTAGAACCATCATACGATTCACTATTGATGGCGCCGAAATGAAAGATGCCGAAGTAATTGAACTTGGGCCAAGATAAAATTATTTACCGCCATTGGCTGTAAGATCTGCTTTGCAGTTTGCATCCAAGGTTGGAATATTTCCTGTTATTAAAATACCGAGTACATCTGTGGTTTCAGAAGCATAATACATCAGACAGTTGCTGTTATTACAATGGTTACCATGTGCGCCGTCCTGATGATTGGTTTGCATGGCAGAGCCAATATTTACCAACCCAAGTATATGGGCAAACTCATGCTCCAAAACGGTGCTTTCCACTTTTGTTCTGCTAGCCTGGCCAAATGCTCCCGAATTATCATGAATGGTTTTACCCAAAATACTCATAGATGTATTTCTGAAGGCAAGTCCTAACACATTAGCCGTTTCATAATTACCATCGGTATATAAAAAATAAACACCTAACTGATTACCCGATGTATAAACAGTTCTGTTATTCTTTTCAATAGTTGCAATATCATTTAACGACAATACAGTTTTGCCTGCAGATGCTATCTGTGTTTGCACAACAGTAACGCCACCTGGCTTATTGATAAGTGTATTTAAGAAACTGACAAGATTATTAACAGAAGCAGCATCGGGCTGAAAGCCTGGCATATACTGTATTTCAATTTTTACAGAACTGTATTTTGAAGCGCTCAGCAAATCGTTGGCCGAAGCGCCAACCTGCTTATTGTTCTCAGCGTTAATTGAAGGAAGATTGGTAATAGCGTCCGTTTTCTTACATCCTGTAAAAGCAAAAATAAAAAAAACACATATCAACAGTAAAGTCTTAATCTTCGTTATCATAGTAAACTGGTTTTATTCAGCTTAACAAACGAAAATATCGTGCCAAAAGATTTATTTACAGCATTTTATTCTACCCAATCTGCTATAAAAATATTGGTATCTCTTGTACCGCCGTTGTTACGGTTGCTGGAAAATATTAATTTCTTTCCATCAGGACTGAACATCGGAAATGCATCAAAGCCTTTGTCCCTGCTTATCTTCTCCATGTTCTTCCCGTCCAGGTCAATTTTATACATGTTAAACGGGAACCCTCTTTTATGTTCATGATTACTGCAGAAAATAATATGCTGTCCATCTGGCGTAAAATTGGGAGCCCAGTTGGCCTGTTCTAAAAATGTAATTTGATGAGCATTGCTACCATCTGCATTGGCAATCCATACTTCCATATGCGTTGGTGCAACTAAATTTTCTTTTAATAAATCTTTATACTC
>JBBKXU010000002.1:0-6222 GCA_037969645.1 Ferruginibacter sp.
TTATTGATTTTTGTATTAAATAAAAATATTAATTTAGGGTATAAGCCAATCATTTGCTCTATGAAAAAGCAATTTGCTATAATTTTTTCGTTGGCCATCTCATCGGCCTGTTTAGCTCAATTAAATATTTATTCGGCTTTTACCATACCCGATTCCTTAAGAAAAGATGCTAATGTAGTGGTAAGAGAAGAAATAATAAAGTTTAGCATTAAAGACATTAACAGTGCCAGGTATGATGTACACCAGGTGTTTACTGTATTAAATGAACAGGGTAAGAGCTATTTAAATTTTAATGAATTCTCTTACAAATTCAGAATATTGGATGATGCCGAAATTAAAGTTTATGATGCAGCGGGTAAAAAAATAAACAGCTATTCAAAAAAAGAAATGACTTCCTTAAATTATGGTGATGGGCTGGTGCCTGAAGGTAAAGTCACTTATTTTAATGTCTCGCCACCATCGTATCCTGCTACTGTAGAAATTAATTATTCAATAAAATACAAAGGCCTGTTCAGTTACCCGGGCAATTATTTTCAACTGCCCAATCAGTCTGTACAAAAAGCAGTTTATGAAGTAGAAGCTCCTGCATCACTATCGTTTCGATATAAATTAATTAATCATAACATGCAGCCGGTAATATCCAGGGATGGTAATCAGGAATTATACCGGTGGGAAGTAAAAAATCTTCCTGCTTTTAAAATTGAAAAAAATGTGGGTTCGGCTGATAATTTTTTACAGGCAGTATATATTGCACCAAACAAATTTCAGTTAGATGATTATGATGGTGATATGACCAGTTGGAAAAATTTTGGGGCATGGATGGATAATTTGTATGCCAAAACAACCGGTTTGTCTGAGGGGAAGAAATTGTTTTATCAGGAAATGGTTAAAAATGCAACTACCCAAAAAGAGAAAGCAGCGATATTGTATAATTATATGCAAAACAATATGCGGTATGTCAGTATCCAGTTAGGTATTGGCGGCTTGCGGCCATTTCCTGCAAGTTTTGTTGATGATAAAAAATATGGCGATTGTAAAGCATTAAGCAATTATTTAAAATCAGCATTGGATGCAGTAGGTGTTAGTTCAAACATATTAATTATTCAGGGAAGCAAAACACCACGTACGGTTTATGAAGATTTTCCGGCTAATTATTTCAACCATGCCATACTATGTATACCGCAATCAAACGATACTATTTGGCTGGAATGTACTAGCACTACACTGCCCTTTGGCCAGCTTGGACCGTTTACTGAAAACCGCAAAGCTATGATGGTTACGGAAAACGGGGGAGCGCTGGTAAATACCCCGGCAAGCAATTATAAAACCAATACAGAAAGTATAAGCACCGTAATAGAAGTTAATGAAGATGGTGGAGCAATACTAAAAGCACACTATACCTTGTATGGTGATGGTAGAGATGAACTGCTAATGCGTTATCATGATTTGAAAGAAGATGAGAAACGTAAATTTTTTATCACTAATATGGAGTGGAAGCATCCTGATAATTTTGAAATCAGTAATTCCAAAGGCAAAGCAAATCCTTATCAGGTTTCTGCAAAAATGGATTACGAGAAAGTGTATGCTTTTAATGCCGGCAGTAAATTGTTTTTTGCAGCCCGGCTCTATCCTATTTTTGATGAAGAAATTGTGGAGCAGGAAAAAAGAGAAAGAGATTATTATTTTACCTGCCCCTACGAAGTGATGGATACCACCGTGTACAAATTCCCCACCGGTTTCAGCATGGAAAGTATGCCTAAAAATAAAGTGGTGCAGTTTCCGTTTGCACTATACAACTGCACGTACCATTGGGATGAAGCTAGCAGAACCTTTTCCACAATAGCGTTGTTGCAGATTAAAGATCGAATTATTAAAGCAGCAGATTACAAAAAACTTGTTGATTTTAAAAAACAGGTGATGGCCGATATGAATGAAAAGATAGTGATGAAAAGGAACTAGGAATAATAATAATTCAGCCTCTGCAATAATTAATTTATATTTAATTCATGTGGGTTAAAAAAATACCGGTATTTCTTCTTTTTAGTATCTTAAGTCAATCTGCATTTGCACAGTATATTCTAAACGGAAATGCTACCCGTGATGCTTGTAATGAATACACACTTACACAGGCCGTAAACTGGCTTGGAGGCTCGGTATGGAACGCTAACAAAATTGATCTTAACCAGCCTTTCGATTTTAATTTCGACGTTTTTTTAGGCAATGCCGATGCAGGTGCTGATGGTATTGCCTTTGTTTTGCAACCGATTAGCACCAGTGTAGGTTCTGCGGGTGGAGGTTTGGGGTATTCGGGTATTACACCCGCTGTGGGTGTTACAATTGATACATGGCAAAATTCGGGAGATAATGATCCGAGCTACGACCACATAGCTATTCAACTCAATGGTAATCTCAATCATAACAATGTAAATAATATTGCGGGTCCAGTACAAGCTGTAAATGGTAATGACAATATTGAAGATGGAAAATGGCATGCTTTCCGCATCTCCTGGAATCCTGTAACTAAAACTTTAAGTACATATGTTGATGGCGTTTCACGGCTTTCGGTTATTAAAGATTTTACAGCCGATGTTTTTGCAGGAGACCCTTTTGTGTTTTGGGGTTTCACCGGAAGTACCGGAGGCTCTAACAACCTTCAAAAATTTAAAACAGCATTAAACCCTGCTTATCGGTTCAACGCCGGGCAAGCGAGGTGTATAAATCAACCTATAACATTTTATGATTCTACGGTGTCATTTACACCCATATCAAAATTCTACTGGAATTTTGGTGATGGCAGTCCTGTTGATTCCGTAAATCTAAATCCGGTTCATACTTATTCTGTAGGTGGTGACTATACGGTAACACAAAGGGTGATTGGGGCGGATGGTTGTGAGGCAACAAACACTACGGTTATAAGGATTGGTACTAAGCCAATTGCAAATTTCGGATATAGTAATCCACTGTGTTCCGGACTGGATGTGAATTTTTCGGATTCAACTACTGTAGCTGTTGGCATAGCAAGTCAATGGAACTGGATATACAATGGAACTCAATGGAGCAGTCTGCAAAATCCGGTTCGCCAATTTACATCCGGCTTGCAAACAATTAAACTGGTTGCAACTAGCGATGCTGGATGTATAAGTGATACTGCAGTAAAAAGTTTTTCCATTAATCAGGGGTCGACGGTAAGTTTTAACTTTAGTAAAGATGTTTGTAAAGATGAACTGGTAAGTTTTACTGCTACAGATACTTCCGGAAATGTAACGAGTTGGAAATGGAATTTTGGTGATGGAGGTGTCTCAATGGCAAAGGATACACAATATGCTTACTTGGCGGCTGGTGTTTATTCCGTGAAACTAACAACTACCGCGTTAAACGGTTGCGTAAATGACTTGCCACAAAGAAATATTACGGTGTACAGTACCAACGCTTTTGCCGGATCCGATATTATCGCAGTATCTGGCCAACCCATACAGTTACAAGCAACGGGCGGACTTAGTTTCGAATGGATTCCGGCTGCAGGCCTCGATAATCCAAATATTTCAAATCCTGTTGCTGTTTTAACAGGTACGCAAAATTATACCTACACCGTAAGAGCATACACGCCATTTGGGTGCGAAAGTTTTGATGATATAAACATACAGGTTTACCAGGCACCGGAAATTTACCTGCCCAATGCATTTACGCCAGACGGCAATGGAGTTAATGATATGTACAGAGGAAGGCTGGTTGGCATTAAGGAGTTTAAATACCTGAGAATTTTTAACCGTTTTGGACAGATAGTATTTTCAACAACAGATGCACAAAAAGGCTGGGATGGAACTTACAGAGGAAAAAAACAGAACGGTGGCGTGTATGTGGTAATTGCCGGTGGGTTGGATTATCGTGGGCTTTTTATTGAACGAAAAGAAACGGTTATTTTAATTAGGTAGATGTGTTTACCGCCTTTTTCATTTTGTTTAAAAATGAAAATAATTCATTCATCGTTTTAACATCTTCCACCACCAATATTCCGTTCTTGCCAACCTGTTTTAATTTGCCTTTATTAGTGCCTGTTTGTAAAAACTGCAGTATACCATTGAATGTTTCGCTTTGAAAATAGGGCGAGTCCGGATTGCTTACAAAGAAACATCTTAGTGTATCATTTTTTAAAAACATTCTTTCAAAACCGAGTACTACGGCTAGTTTTCGGCATCGAACGGTAGTGAACAAATCTTCAACCTGGTTGGGTATCGGGCCAAATCTGTCGGTCATTTCAGTATGAAAAGTAGTGAGGTCTTCTTCGGTTTCACAATTATCTAAACGACTGTACAGCGATAGCCTTTCAGTAATACTTTCTACATAACTATCCGGAATTAAAATTTCCAAATCAGTATCAATGCTGCAGTCGGTAACAAAATCATCCTGCTGTGCAATTTCATCCTTGTACAGGTCTTTAAACTCAGTGCGTTTTAATTCACGGATGGCTTCATCTAAAATTTTGTGATACATTTCAAAACCAATCTCGGCAATAAAACCACTTTGTTCTCCACCAAGCATATTACCTGCACCACGTATATCTAAATCTCTCATCGCAATCTGAAAGCCGCTGCCCAGTTCGCTGTATTGCTCCAAGGTTGTAAGTCTTTTGCGACTATCAACAGGCAACGTACTCATCGGCGGCGCAAATAAATAGCAGAATGCTTTTTTATTGCTTCGGCCAACCCTTCCTCTTAACTGATGCAAATCACTTAATCCAAATTGATGAGCATTGTTGATGATGATGGTGTTTACATTCGGAATATCCACGCCACTCTCTACGATATTTGTACAAACCAGCACATCGTATTTCTTATCCATAAAATCCAGGATAGTATCTTCGAGGTCATCGCCATCCATTTGCCCGTGTGCATAGGCAATGCTTAAATCCGGACAAAGTCCCTGTATATGGCTCTTCATCTCGGGCAAACCCTTTACCCGGTTATGTATAAAGAAAACTTGTCCACCTCTTTCGGTTTCGTAATAAATACTATCACGAATGGCATCTTCATTAAAAACCATTACTTCGGTTTGTATTGGTTGGCGGTTTGGTGGAGGCGTATTAATAATGCTTAAATCTCTGGCACCCATCAAACTGAATTGCAAAGTGCGTGGAATTGGTGTTGCCGTAAGTGTTAAAGAATCAACAGTTGTTCTCAGTTGCTTCAGTTTTTCTTTTGCCGCCACACCAAATTTCTGTTCCTCATCAATGATCATTATACCCAGATCTTTAAACTTTACAGCTTTGTTGAGCAAAGCATGTGTGCCGATGATGATGTCTATTTTTCCTTCCGCCACTTTTTCAAGTGTTTCTCTTTTTTCTTTAGCCGATTTAAACCGGTTTATAAAATCTACGGTAACCGGAAAATCTTTCAGACGATCACCAAAAGTTTTAAAATGCTGATAAGCCAAAATGGTTGTGGGTACCAAGACTGCAGCCTGTTTACCATCACAAACACTTTTAAAAGCGGCACGAATGGCAATTTCTGTTTTACCAAAACCAACATCACCACAAACCAGCCTGTCCATAGGCGATGGTTTTTCCATATCACGTTTTACATCTTCGGTTGCTTTGCCCTGGTCGGGCGTGTCTTCATAAATAAAACTGGCTTCCAGTTCGGTTTGCATATAGTTATCCGGTGCATGAGCAAAACCTTCCTGGCTTTTTCGTTGGGCGTATAATTTTATCAGGTCGGTAGCAATATCTTTTACCTGTCTCTTGGTTTTGTCTTTCAGTTTGTTCCAGGTATCGCTGCCCAGCTTATTCATTTTGGGCACGCTGCCTTCCTTGCCGCTGTATTTTCCTATTTTATGCAGAGAAGAAATGTTAACATACAACAGGTCTCCATCTTTATATTGAATTCGCACGGCTTCCTGCATGCGTCCATTAGCCTCAATCTTCTGTAATCCACTATACACGCCAACTCCATGATCAATATGCGTTACATAATCTCCAGGTTGTAATTCTCGTAAAGTTTTTAAAGTAAGCGCTTTGTTTTTGCTAAAAGCCTGTTTTACTTTGTATTTATGATAACGTTGAAATATCTGGTGATCGGTATAACAAACCACTTTTAAATCATCATCTATAAATCCTTCATGAATGGAAGTTGGGATAGGAATTACATTTATCTCCGCTTTCTGGTCGGTAAAAATTACATGCAGCCTTTCTAACTGTTTTGGATTTTCGGCAAAAAGGTAGATGCT
>JBBKXU010000003.1:0-3840 GCA_037969645.1 Ferruginibacter sp.
GTACTGTCCAATTGTTGTCTATAAATTTCAATCAGTTTGCTTTAATTGCAAAATTTAAAAGGTTGTATTTTACAACCTTTCAAAAATAATAACGCTGTTTGCACAACATCTTTAGCGTAGTTATTTTCTTTCAAACAAAGAAGTAAAAGATGAAAGTAGCCGGGTACTCAGTTTCCTGGAAGACGTAATAATTTCTGCCTGTGCAAGCAGGCCTTCCCGGTAATGCAATTGTTTGTGCTGGTTGGTTATTAACCCCTGTGGCAAATCTATTTTGCCAATAAAGCCACTGTCTGTGGGGATAGCTGCAATAAACTGCAGCCTGCCTTTCAGGATGCCAAATTCCTGGTATGGATAGGCAGCCAGTTTCAGCAGCACTTCCTGGCCTTCATTGATCTTACCAAAACTTAATTGTGGAATTTGCACCTGGGCATAATAGTTTGTTTGGTCGGGGTTAATAAAACAAATGGTTTGATTTGCAGGGTACAGCTGGTTTTGCTGAATAAATGTTGTGAAAGCTACTTTGCCATTTATTGGTGCAGTGATAAGGTAATTGCTTTTCCATTGCTGCAGCTCAGCACGGAGGCTGTTCAATGCCTGGTCAAAAATATTTTTCTGTTGGGCTATTTCATTTTCCAACAGCAGAATTTCTTTCTGCTTTTCATGCATAGCCGCTTCGTTATTGATGAGCGAAGCGCTGAGCTGAGGCAGGCTTAGCGCTTTGCCAATGTATTTACTCTTTTCGTTTCGCAAATCAAATGCAGAAATCACATGATCGTTGTTCAGCGACTGATTGGCATCTAAAGTTAATTTTGAAAGTGCAACATCTTCCGTTTGCATGGTTTTTTGTTCTTCTAAATTTAAATGGAGTTTTTTTAAGAAATGGATATCCGACATAAGCATGAACCGCTTTTTTAGAAAGTAGCCATTGCTCAGGTACTGCCTGAAAGATTGAAACGCTGCCATGAACGACTGATAGGAAGCTTGCACTTCGCCCAGGTTTAATTCCCGCTGATAGCCATTTGTGAATAATTCAAAACAATCTATGGCAGATTCTATCTGCTGTAGTTGCATAAGTTGAGACGCAGTGTCTAAACTCCGGGAAAGACGAATGACATCCACGGCATTTGCTGTGCTTTCCATCTCTGCTATTATTTCTCCCTGCTTCACATTGTCCGTTTCTTTTTTATAAATGCTGGTTAACCTTGCGCCCAGTTTTGTTTTTAACTCAACCGGTGGGTTCACAGAAACCAATTTTGCATTGGCGTTTACCATGTCGGGATATTCAATAAAGAATGTTGCCGCAATGATGGAACCTATGATAATCATAAAAAGCAGCATGCCATGGCGTACAATCCAGTTGGGTTGGGCCGAAATAATATGCCGTATTTCTGAGGAATAGATTGCTTCCTCTTCACGGCCGTTTTCCGAAAAACCATTCTGAGCATCTGATGTTATTTTTGATAGATGTGGCATAATGCTCTTTATATTTTTAGTTTCATTTATCCTTTACGCTCCCAGTTCCAGTTGATTTTTTACCAAAGTAAAATATTCAGCTTTTCGTTCCACTAATTGAGCATGTGTTCCCAGTTCTGTGATTGCTCCGTTATTTAAAACAACAATCTGGTCGGCATGCTTTACTGTGCTTAAGCGGTGTGCTACAACGATAACTGTTTTATTTTTAAAGAATTTTTCCAGGTTGCCAATGATCAGCATTTCATTATTGGCATCCAGGCTGTTCGTTGCTTCATCCAGGAAAATATAATCCGGATTTTTATACATCGCTCTTGCAATGAGCAAGCGCTGCCGCTGCCCTGCACTAATCCCATTGCCCTCGGCGCCAATTTTGGTATAGAAGCCCAAAGGAAGACTTTCAATAAACTCCAGAATGTTTGCAAGCTCTGCAGCATTTCTTAAATGCTGCAGAAGCGGCCTGTCTTCACTTACGGCTATATTGGCTGCAATGGTATCACTAAAAATATAACTGTCCTGCATCACCACACCAATAGATTTGCGCCAGGGGCTATGGCTGATGTTTTCAAGCGAATTGTTTCCAACAGATATAGTCCCTCCATAATTTTCATAAAATTTAAGCAACAATTTCAGCAAAGTAGTTTTACCGCTGCCACTTGCGCCTACAATAGCTGTAACCTTACCCTGAGGTATCAGCAGACTAATATCATTCAAGACAGGGTCATTTCCCGCACCCGGATATTTGAAGGAAAGATTCGACAATGTTATCGTATGATTTAATGGCATCACTGATATTAATCCCCCGCCATATCCGCTTCTATCTCCTCCATTTCCTCCCCCACCGGGGGAGATAGAGGGGGCTTTATCTTCGCTTCGATATCCCCCTCTTTTGGAGGGGTTAGGGGAGGCTTCTTGGGGGATCGGGCTGGCCTCCTCATCGCTCAACCCATGTATCTCATTCAACCGATCCAAACTTATCGTTGCCAGTTGCCAGCTTTGCACAAAGCCAATCATCTGTTCTATTGGCCCATTCAACTGGCCAATGATATACTGGATAGCCACCATGCCGCCCAGGGTCATATTGCCATCTATCACTGCTTTTGCAGCGAGAAATGTGATAACAATATTCTTTCCTTCATTGATAAAGAATGCCCCGGTCTGTTGCCATTGGTTTAATGCCAGGTTTTTTATACCGAGGCGAAAACTGCGGGCTTTAAGGTACTCCCAGCCCCAGCGTTTTTGTTTTTCGCAACCATGCAGTTTAATTTCCTGCATACCGTTTATCAGTTCCATGGTTTTGCTTTGCGATGCTGCGGCCACATCAAACTGTTTATAGTCCAGTGTTTTTCTTTTTTTAAGAAAAACCATGATCCACATCACATACAATACCGCTGCCAGCAGAAAGACAAAAAATATAGGAAGACTATATATACCCAGCACCACAGAAAAAATTACCAGGTTAAATAAAGAAAAGATGGTACTCAGCGAAGTACCGGTAAGAAAATTCTGAATGCGCTGATGGTCATTCATGCGTTGCAAAATATCACCTGTTTTCTTGCTATCGAAATAGCTCATGGGCAGCTTCATCAGCTTGATTAAAAAATCGGTGAGTATGGAGATATTGATGCGGCTGCTGATGTGGTACAGAATCCAGCCACGGATAAAATCCACCGCCAGCCGGCCTGCAAACAGCGACAGTTGTGCTATATGAATAATGTAAACAAAATGAATATTGCCGGTATTGATACCGGTATCTACGATGGCCTGTGTAAGAAAGGGTAGCACTAATTGCAGCAGGCTGCCCAGCAACATACCCAGGCACAATTGAATGATGAGTTTTTTATAAGGATACAGGTAGGGCAGGATATGTACAAAACCTTTCTTATCGGTTTCTTCATAATCTTCGCTATAGACAGTGTTGTAAAAATCCGGACTGGGCTCTATAGAAAGCGCTATGCCTGCGGGCACAGCGTTTTCATGATACGAAGTAGATGTATTGATTTTAGCGGTGCAGCATTTCTCTTTAAATTCAGTTTCTGTGTATGTAACCAAACCTCTGGCCGGGTCAGAAATATAAAACCTGCCCTTTTTTATTTTGTACAGCACAACAAAATGATTCTGGCTCCAGTGCAGGATTGCGGGCAGCTTAATGTCTTGTTTTAATTCTGAAGGCGTTAATTGTACAGGCAGCGTTTTAAAGCCGATCTTTTCGGCAGCATCGCTGATGCCCAGGAGTGTAACCCCTTCTTTGCCGATTTCGGTAAGTTCCCTTAATTTTTCAATACTGAAATTGCGGCCATAATACCTGGATAGGATTAGTAGCGAAGTAGGACCGCAGTCCATTTGGTTAAGCTGAGCGGAGTAAGGAAA
>JBBKXU010000004.1:0-2555 GCA_037969645.1 Ferruginibacter sp.
ACAATAAATAAACCTGCTTGCAACCCATGCAGCAAAAATGATGTTCTTCTACGGCAATAATATCATCATCGCATACATCGCCGCAATGATAACAATTTACTGATATGGTTTTAGCTAAACTAACAGGCTCTTGTTTACATAATAAAAAAAGCCGCCGCACAGGAATGAGCAGCGGGGTAAATTAAACAGAAACTACTGAACACTTTTAGTAGAACATGTGTTCAATCCAAAAATCTTATAAATAGGACAAAATAAACTTAACCCTGTTGCCAATGGCACAATGGCTACCAAACCCCACCAGCTTTGAAAATAAATCCCTAAAGCTGCAATAAATACGGCCAGGGTGATTCTTATAATTTTATCTGTATATCCAACATTGCATTTCATAACAATTAATTTTATTACTCAAAAGTTGGAAAAATGGCAGAGCTAACCAATGATGGGTATCAAAGGGGGATATGATTTTCGTCATAGTTGTCACCTACCGCTCAAACAACCATTTAAATGGCTTCACTTTTACTGCGGCTGGTTTAAGGTTATATTTTTTGATGGTATTATTTTGGATATAGGCCACTGCTTCATCCACATCATCAGTAAAAAAGAACAGGTCGGTATCTTCGGGAGAAATGGTTCCTTCTTGTTTCATCACTTCAATATGAGCAATGATATTTTTATAAAATTCTTTATCCATAATCACCACTGGAAAATCGCTGATCTTCTTTGTCTGCATCAGGGTTATAGCTTCAAAATATTCATCCAAAGTACCAAAGCCGCCGGGCATCACCACAAAAGCATAGGAATATTTAGTGAGCAGGGTTTTTCGTACAAAAAAGTATTTTATATCCACCCAGCTATCCATATAAGGATTAGCATATTGCTCATGAGGCAATTCTATATTACATCCAACGCTCCTGCCTCCTACTTCTCTGGCACCTCGGTTAGCGGCTTCCATAATACCGGGGCCACCACCAGTCATAATAGTAAACCCAAGTTGCGCTATTTTACCGGCTACAGCTCTGGCCTGCTCATAATCGGGGTGCCCTTCTTTAAATCTGGCAGATCCAAATATGGTAACACAGGGACCAACAAAATGCAGCTTACGAAATCCTTTTATAAATTCAAACAATACACTTACCGCAAATTTTAATTCCTTCCAACGGCTTTGCGGACCTTCTAAAAATTGTATCTCGGGTTTTGTCATAGCGATCTTTTTATTATCAAACTTAAATCATTTTGATTTAAAAGAATTGGCGGAATGATTACCGGCGCAGATATGCAACATTGATTTGTACAGTCGTATCTCTACGCAGGTGCTTATACTTCTACTTCGATCAGTACAACATCCTGTGGCGTGTGTGGATGCTTCAGTTGGCTTGCGGATGATTTACCAAACAGCAACATTGGCGGAGAATAGATATTGCTATTCTTTAGCGTGGATAAAACTATAAATATTTAGTTCTTATTTTTATTTCGCTGTATCCTTCTTGATATAATTTTCTCTATTTCTACTGCTAAAAACACCAATGATGAAGCAGCGCCAACCAATAAAAATTCATTCAGGGTTAATGCTTCAGTTTTAAAAATGGGTTGCAAAAATGGAACATAAGTTATGGCAAACTGCAGCAATAGGGCTAAAAGAACGGCTCCTATAAGCGGTCTGTTCGAAAATATTCCAATACTAAACAATGATTGATTTTCGGAACGGATGGCCATTACATGCCCCAGTTGGCATAGGCATAAAACATTAAAAACAATCGTTTGCCAATGCAGCCCATGGTTAATAGCCCATCCCTGCAGCGACAAAGCAACACCCGCCATAAAAATACCCACCCAAAGTATGTGTAAGCCTCTGCCATTTGCAAAAACACTTTCTTGCGGTGGCCGTGGCGGCCTGCTCATAATATCTTTCTCTGCTTTTTCGAATGACAATGCAATAGCAGGCAAGCCATCAGAGACTAAGTTTATCCATAAAATATGTATAGGCAACAATGCGATGGGTAATCCAATCATCGGACCTAAAAGCAAAGTCCATAACTCACCCGAGTTGGTTGTCATGAGGTATTTGATAAATTTGAGGATGTTATCGTAAATCCGTCTGCCTTCTCTTACTGCTTTTATGATGGTTGAAAAATTATCATCCAGCAAAATCATGTGCGCTGCTTCTTTAGAAACATCAGTACCTGTGATGCCCATGGCAATTCCAATATTTGCCCTTTTTAAGGAAGGGGCATCATTTACCCCATCTCCTGTCATGGCCACATAATGTCCTTTCTGTTGCAGCATTTTTACAATCTGTAACTTTTGTTCGGGTGATACCCTGGCATATACTTTAATCTTTTCAACTTTTGCTAAAAATTGGTCATCATCAAAATTGGCCAATTCCTGTCCCGTTATCACTAAATCCTTTTCGCCGTTTAAAATACCAATACGCTCTGCAATAGTTTTTGCTGTGAGCGGGTGGTCGCCGGTGATCATCACGGGTACAATACCGGCCGCTTTACATTGGGCTACTGCCTCAAATACTTCTTCTCTTGGCGGGTCTATTAAACCGGTTA
>JBBKXU010000005.1:0-2749 GCA_037969645.1 Ferruginibacter sp.
TACTTTGGCGTACTGGGAAAAAATAACGGAGGTTATCAAATAAAAAACGTGACGGTAACCTATGCCGGAAAAACTTATACCGTGTACCCCATCATTACAGATACCAGGATGCAGATCCGCTTAAATACGGCGATGCAACCAAAAGGGGACAAAGTCTCGGTAAAAATGAATTTCAGTTTTGCTGTACCGGTAGATGGTGCAGGCCGTTTTGGAAAAACATACACTAAGAACGGTGTCATCTATCAAATAGCACAATGGTATCCACGTATGTGTGTATATGATGATGTGGAAGGATGGAACACACTGCCTTATATGGGCCTGGGCGAATTTTATTGCGATTATGGTGATTATGATTATTATATCACCGCTCCTGCTGAGATGGTCGTTTATGGTTCCGGTGATCTGCAAAATGCCGCAGCCGTATTAACAGCCGAACAAATAAAAAGACTTGCAGCAGCTTCAAACAGCGATAAAACTGTTACCATAATCAACGCTGATGAAGTGGGTAAAACTTCCACCCGGCCAACTAATAAAGGAACCCTCACCTGGCATTTCAACATGAAGAATACGAGGGATATTGCTTTTGCAGCATCGAAGGCATTGATATGGGATGCAGCAAAGGTCAATTTACCTTCCGGTAAAAAAGCATTGGCCATGTCCTGCTATCCGGTTGAAAGTATTGGGGATACTGCATGGTCACGGTCAACCGAATATTTAAAACACAGTATAGAGATCTATTCGAAACACTTTTTTGAGTATCCCTGGAGTGTTGCTGTGAGCAGTGCCGGTTCAACCGGCGGTATGGAATACCCCGCTATGATCTTTAACGGTTATAAAGAAACAAAGGCAAGTCTATGGTTCCTGGTATCACACGAGATAGGCCATAACTGGTACCCGATGATCGTGGGCAGCAATGAAAGGAGATATATGTGGCAGGACGAAGGCTTAAATACATACGTAAATTTTATAGCCAACGATATTTTTAATAATGGAGAATATAAAACTGATCCCCTCTATTTTGAAAAAGGGTTTTTTGGCTCCAGGGATTATGAACAGTTCATGCAATACAAAGATCCGTTGATGACTGTTTCCGATGCGATGGATGCAGAGCAGCACTACCAGTTCTATGGCAAAACTGCATACGGTCTTAATTTATTACGTACAGTGGTGGTTGGCAAAGAACG
Organism: Ferruginibacter sp.; assembly: GCA_037969645.1. Taxonomy (GTDB): domain Bacteria; phylum Bacteroidota; class Bacteroidia; order Chitinophagales; family Chitinophagaceae; genus Ferruginibacter. The sequence goes on from JBBKXU010000005.1 coordinate 1,185, forward strand.
TTTTGACTATGCTTTCAGAAAATATACCGAAACATGGGCTTTCAAACATCCCACGCCTTATGACTTTTTTCATTGCATCAATAATGCAACAGGAGAAGACCTGAACTGGTTCTGGAAAGAATGGTTTTTTACCACCTGGAAACTGGATCAAACAGTAACTGCTGTAACTTATGTTGACAATGATCCATCAAAAGGTGCTTTGATCACTATTGATAACAAAGGAAAAATGATTATGCCGGTCATTATGAAAATTGTTCAAAGTAACGGTAAAACAGAAACGATAAATCTGCCGGTTGAAATATGGCAGCGTGGCGGGACCTGGGTTTATAAATATTCTTCATCAGACAAAATTGATACAGTAATGCTTGACCCTGAAAATGTATTGCCGGATGTTGATAGAAAAAATAACGAATGGAGTAGTCATTAACAAAAATTTAAAAATATGAATCTGAAACTGAATTTATTATTCGTCGGCATCCTTTTTATGCAGCAGATGCATGCCCAATCCTACAAAAAAATTCATGCAAAAGCCATTGTTGTTGACACACACAATGATATTCTGATGCAGGCTGCTGACGTGGGAGTAGTATTCGACCAAGACCTCACCGGTAAAACACATAGTGATTTAAACCGGTGGAAAAAAGGCGGACTCGATGTTCAAATATTTTCTGTGTATTGCGATGGCGGACTAAAAAATGCCTATGCTTATGCCAACAGGGAAATGGACAGTCTTGATGCTGTAGTGGCACGCAATCCCGATAAAATTGTAAAAGTTGCAAACTATGCCGAAATGATGAGTGCAGTAAAGCAACATAAGATCGCTGCCATGTTTGGTGTTGAAGGCGGCCATATGATAGAAGATGATCTTGGTAAATTAGAAGCACTTTATAACCGAGGTGCAAGGTATTTGACCCTTACTCATAACGTTGCGCCGTCATGGGCTACAAGTGCAGCAGATGAGGAAGCCCCTCCTAAATCCTCCCCCGAGGGGAGGACTTTGAACTCAGAAGGGAAAAAAGGCCTGACAAAATTTGGTAATGAGGTTGTGCAAAAAATGAATGCATTGGGCATGATGATAGATGTGAGTCATTTGGGCGATCAGAGTTTTTGGGATGTCATTAAAATAACCACAAAACCCATTATTGCATCTCACAGTTCCGTTTACAGTCTTGTGGCCAGCCGCCGTAATTTGAAGGATGATCAGATAAAAGCGATCGCAAAAAACGGTGGCGTGATTCAGGTGAATTTTCATCCGGGATTTATTGACAGCAGTTTTGACAGGAAAGAAGCAGCTTTTTTTAACACCCATAAAGCAGAAGCTGATTCTCTTTTAAAAAACGGTATGAATGAATGGTACATGATGGATTATTTGTACAAAAAATATGCTGTAGAAGCAGAACCCATGCGGCCGCCACTATCCATGCTTATGGATCATATTGAGTACATCATCAAATTAGTTGGGGTTGATTATGTTGGCCTCGGCTCCGACTTTGATGGCATAAATCTAACGCCGCAGCAATTAGATGATGTGACTACCTATCCATTAATTACAAAAGCATTGGTAG
>JBBKXU010000006.1:0-2649 GCA_037969645.1 Ferruginibacter sp.
TGTCAACAATTATTTTCTTTACTCTTGTTGCAATGTCTGACATGATGTTTAATTTTAGTTTGTATTGGTTGCAAAAATATACATTTTGAGGTAAATACAAAGAAATAGATATTGTTTGCTAAATAACTGTATTTAGTCTTACAATTCAATCTCCGTGAATTTCCTTTTCTTATCTCCAATTTACACATTTAATTACTGATAACATAAACAATACCCGTTTTTTTTATAGATGAGGTAATGCCAAAAAAATTGTATATTGTTAGCCCTTCCCTTACCAAAATTTTAACCTGAAACTAAAACACACCCTGTTATGGCCTTAAAACAAATAGACCACGGCACTAAAGAGTATCTGCAAATGGTAAAACTCCGCAATGAGATTTTACGGCAGCCACTTGGGCTTTCGTTTACTCCCGACGAACTGGCGCAGGAAAAAGAGGATATTTTAATAGGTGCTTTTGATGAGGATGAAATGCTGGCCTGTTGTATGCTTACCAAAGCCGATGATAATAGTTTACGATTAAGGCAAATGGCCGTACAGAATAATTTGCAAGGAAAGGGTATTGGTGCCAGCATGATGAATTTTGCCGAAATCGTAACACGTGATAAGGGCTATAAAAAACTGATTATGCACGCCCGGGAAACTGCCGTTGGCTTTTATGAAAAATTAGGCTACAAGGTTGTGGGCGATAAATTTACCGAAGTAACTATTCCGCATTATGTGATGGAGAAGAAGCTCTGAGTTGGGAGTTCTTAGTTCGGAGTCTTTCCTAACTCCGAACTAACAACTCCAAACTCATTTCCCAACTCCGAACTAAGAACTCCCAACTCATTTACCTCCAATCTTAGCCCTCAAAATCCTCCTCGCTTCATGCACATCATCGCCTTCAAAAGCATCTTTTGGTACTATAAAAAATGAACGGCTGTTGAAATACAAGTGATAAAAATGCGGACTTTCTATCCAAGTGCTGAAATCAGCCCAGTCCCAGCTTCGGCCGCCTCTTTCGTTTTCAATACGGAATACATCATCGGCCAGTATTGCCTTGAAGCGGTCTTTAAAAGTTTCGGCTTTTCTGTACACCATATATGGCATAGCAAACCAAAACAGTATCATCAGCGCAAACCATAAAACTGAGCTGATTAAAAAAGCCAGCGGCGAAACTTTTTTAAAAAAGAAGAGTCCGGCCGAAACGATGGCAAATACATTTACCAGTATCATCATTATTTTAATTTCCTTACGGCTAATAAAATGATAACGCAGTGCCTGAATAACTTTTTTCTTATCGTAGGTAAAAAATGATGATGTCATGCCGCAAAGATAATTGCATTTCATTATCCATTATTCATGTTTTATAAATGTTTAGTTTTGAAGATATGCTTAAAGAAAACCTCTTTTATACAAGCCGAATGTTACCGGCAGCTGTTTTTTTATTGCTGGCGATACTGCTATTTTCCTGCCAGGGAAAAAGAGAACCTCGCCAAATTGAGCCTTCGTTTTACTACTGGAAATCTGTTTTAAGCCTGACAGAATTTGAAAACCAAAAACTTGATTCGCTAAAAGTAAAAACCATCTACCTTAAGTTTTTTGATGTGGATTGGGATGAGGAAGGAAAGAAACCTGTGCCGGTGGCGAAGTTGCAGGCTACAAGCTACAAACTGAAAGAGGGTATTTCAATTATTCCTACCATTTTTATTACCAATGCCTGTATACAAAAAATTGATTCGATGCAGATTGAAAAGTTAGCGGAAAATATTCATAACCTGATTACTGAAATTAAACAATCAAATAGATTTAATTCATTTTCCGAAATACAAATTGACTGCGACTGGACAGCAGCTACAAAAGAAAAATACTTCCTCCTGCTCAAAAACTTCAAACTGCAAAACCTAGGCTCGAGACTTTCCTGCACCATTCGCCTGCACCAAATAAAATACATTACAAAAACCGGCGTACCGCCCGTTGACAGAGGCTTACTAATGTGTTACAACATGGGCAATTTGAAAAATCCTGCCACAAATAATTCCATAATTGAAACTGAAGAGTTAAAAAAATATATCGGTAGTCTGGGCAATTATCCCCTTCCATTGGATGTTGCTTTCCCGCTGTTCGATTGGAAGGTTTTGTACCGGAATAATTTTTATACAGGGCTGATTCAAAATTTACCCGAAACAGTTTTTACCAGTTCCTTCGCAGAAAAGACAGGTACCCGCTATCATATTTTAAAAGACACGGTATTGCAAGGCTATGAATTAAGGAAAGGAGATATGATACGGGACGAACAAAGCGATATAAAAGTAGTACTTGCCTCCGCCAAGGAAGTAAGTAAGCGTTTAAAAAATACCCAGCTAAGGGTATCGCTCTACCATTTGGATTCTGTAATTTTAAGCAAATACACAACTCATGATTTGGAAAGCATTTATAACAGTATGCATTAGTGCGGCGATAGTAAGTTTCCCGGCCAATATTATTGGTTGCGGGCCCGGCGTTGATCCTTATGATTATTATACTTCGTTTTTTCACCAGAATTTGCCCGAGAACGGCAATTACAAACCTTTTTATTATACCGGATACAGTTTTTTATACGACACAGAAGAACCTGTTTCAAAATCGGATTTGTTTGCAGATGAATGGACTGCTTATTGCGGCAACCC
>JBBKXU010000007.1:0-19873 GCA_037969645.1 Ferruginibacter sp.
GCCTATGTTTTTCCCAAAGCAAATTCAGTTGAAACGGAGTACGAAAAATTAAAAAAACAAAAAAAATAAAAATCAATTTAAAACTAAAACAATGAAAAAATTATTTCTTTTTATCGCTATCGCTTTTTTAGCTACATCATCATTTGCACAGAGTGAAAAATATCTGACATCAATGAAAAGCAATATTGCTGCTATTGATACCAGTTTTACAAATCCGCAAAACCTGCTCGATCTGGCAAATAAATTTGAACGTATTGCAAATGCCGAAAAAAATCAGTGGCTTGCTTATTATTATGCCGCACTTTGTCAGGTAAATTACACCTACATGGAAAAGGATAAAACCAAGATTGATGCCATTGCCGACAAAGCAACGGAGTTAATTGATAAAGCAGATGCTTTGGAACCAAAAAATTCTGAAATCAGTTGTATAAAAAGTATGATTGCCGGCGCACACATGATGGTGAATCCTATGCAGCGCTTTATGGAGTACGGACCTGAAGCATCATCGCACCTAGAATCAGCAATGCAACAAGACCCAACAAACCCAAGACCAGAGTACTTGCAAGGCCAAACATTAAAGTATACGCCCGAACAATTTGGCGGCGGTTGCGGAGCTGCCAAGCCTGTATTGCAGTCTTCATTGGCCAAGTATGGCACGTTTAAAGCAGCAAGTGAAATTCATCCAAATTGGGGTAAAGAAAGAGTTGAGATGCTGATAAAAGAATGTAAATAACGGATAGGTTTTGGGTTAGCAATTTGGTTAACCCAATATTCAAATAATCAGTGCTATTAAACCTGGAGATAATTCTAATAAAACGTTTTTATGGAGTATGTGTATCTTAAATTAATACATCTTATTGCTGTAATGTTATTTTTAGGAAATATTATTACAGGGCTTTTTTGGATGCGGATTGCAGTAAGAACTAAGGATTTGAAAATTATCAATTTTACTATGAATGGAATTATAAAAGCTGATAAGTATTTTACTATACCAGGCGTTATTATTATTACCGCAGGAGGTATTTTGGCCGCAGTTTACGGGGGTTTTCCAATTTTGAGAACTGGATGGATTTTCTGGTCAATCATTATGTTTTCAATTTCGGGACTTGTTTTTTCATTTAAACTGGCACCGTTACAAAAGAAGATATACAAGCTTACTTTAAGCAGAGAAGATGCAGATGATTTTGACTGGGGCAAGTTTAACAAAACATATTTTGAGTGGGATATTTGGGGCTTTATTGCAGTAATTACTCCGTTAGCAGCATTTGTAATGATGACACTTAAAATTCCGCAGTAAACATTTTTTATATAAGTAGCGGCAAAGAAAAGGTTCACTTAAATCAAAACACAATTACATGCAATCAGAAAATTTTTCACCAAAAGACAGTCTGCAGTTAATTGATAATATGATTAACCAGGCAAAAAACCGTTTTAGTGAAAATGGTTTTTTATACCTCATGTGGGGATGGTTAGTTTTTTTCTGTTCCATCGCTCATTTTGTCTTATTAAAGTTGAACCTGCTTAAACATCCGGAAATCATCTGGGCCAGTTGCTGGTTAGCAGTAATTTTTCAGGTTATTTATTTGAGCAGGCGGAAGAAAAAAGAGAAGGTAAAAACCTATAGCGAAAACATTATTAACTATATATGGGTAAGCTTTGGGATTTGTATGCTTGTGGTTTCGGTTATTGTTGGAAAAACCAATAATTGGGATATTATCAATTCGCTGATACTGTTGTTTTATGGCACTCCTACTTTTTTATCGGGTATTGCCATGCAGTTTAAACCCTTGGTAGTAGGGGGTATTATCTGTTGGTGCCTTGCGATGGTGTCGGTTTTTATAGCCCCTATTTATGTTTTATTGCTGCTTGCTGTAGCTGTTGTTAGCGCCTGGATTATTCCGGGATATATGCTTAGGTCAAAGTTTAAATCTTATCAACAAAAATTAAATTAAGTGCGTTATGTCAAGCAATCAACCTCTTTCTAATGAAAAAAGCCTTGAGATTATTCACCAGATGATTAATCAAGCGAAAACCAATTTTACGGATAGCGGTAAGAGTTGGCTTATTTGGGGCATTTTACTTTTTTTGGCATCAATATCTACCTACGTATTTATTGATACAGGATCGGATAATATTTACATGGGCTGGAATATATTGGGCATAATAACAATTGTTTTGCCGGTATATGATTTTTTGAAACCTAAGAAAAAATCTTCAAAAACATATGTTGATGAAATTCTAAAATGGGTTGATATTGGATTTATAGTGAGTCTGTTCACCGTTATTTTTTCAATAAATGTAGCTGTGAGCCCAAATGAAGGCTTTGGTTTTTTTCTAATGATTTTTGCTTTTCTCATGCTGATAAAAGGTGGGGCTCTGCAATCTACGGCGCTCAAAATAGGAGCTATAATAAATTGGGCTGGTGCAATAGCCATATTTATTAATAAGGAATTCAGGTACGATATGTTGATTATGGCCGGAGCCGTATTAATTGGTTATATCATTCCCGGGATATTATTGTGGAAGCAATACAAAAAGCAACTTGGTGGCACTGATGATCAGCACAAAAAATAATAATGGATTTTAAAGAACTCGATCCCATATTACATTCTCAACTCAGGCTTGCAGTGGTAAGCCTGCTTATCAGCGTACGTGAGGCCGAGTTTACTTTTTTAAAAGAGAAAACAAATGCAACCGCCGGCAACCTAAGTGTGCAAATCAATAAATTAAAAGATGCCGGTTATTTAGATGTAACAAAGCAGTTCAACAATAATTATCCGCAAACCATCTGCAAAATCACCAAAAAAGGTATTGAAGCTTTTGAAGAATATGTAAAGGCGCTGCAAACCTATATGAATCCAGGGGGCGAATAATTTTATTTTAGGAGTTTTTTAAACTATTTATCAGCTTATCCGTTTTACCTTTGGTAATATTGTGATACATGGCTTCAATTATTAAAGTAGATAATCTTTCCAAACAATTTAAGGACATACATGCGGTTGATGATCTTTCATTTTCTGTTGAGGAAGGAGATGTGTACGGGTTTTTAGGGCAAAATGGCGCCGGAAAATCTACCACAATACGCATGTTGCTTACGCTGATAAAACCAACAGCCGGTGATATCAGCATTTTTCAAAAAAATCTTTTTACTCACCGGTCCGATATTTTAAAACAGGTAGGGGCGGTAATTGAAAAACCCGATCTATATAAATATTTATCGGCTTTTGATAACCTCGCCATTTTCGCCAAAATGAGCGGCATGAAACCCGAACGAACACAATTGCTGAAACAATTGGCGATGGTTGGGTTGGAAGAAAGAGCGTTCAGCAAAGTAAAAACATTTAGTCAGGGGATGAAACAGCGGCTGGGTATTGCTGTTGCCTTGGTGCATGATCCCAAATTAATTATACTGGATGAGCCAACAAACGGACTAGATCCACAAGGCATTGCCGATATGCGAAGGCTGATATTGCAATTAAGCGGAGAAATGGGTAAAACCGTTGTTGTTTCATCGCACTTGCTCAGCGAAATAGAATTGGTTGCTAACCGCATGATTATTATTCACAAAGGGAAAAAAATAGTTGAAGGGAAAGTTGCAGAATTATTGGACCCAGCAAAATCTTTAGTGCGTGTAGAAACAAATGATGATGCAGCTACCAAAGTAAAATTATTACAAACCAAGTGGGCCGATTTTTTACAAAGCAATAATGCCGGTCTGCAGTTTAAAATGAATATAGAAGATATACCTCAGCTGGTGAACGATATGGTATCTATGCAGGTACAACTGTTATCAGTTAAACCGAAGCACTCGTTGGAAGAATATTTTATTTCGCTTACAAACCGTGAAAGCCATGTGGAATCTTTTAAAAATTGAATTGTTTAAAATATTCAGGAAGCCCAGAACTTATCTGGCTTTTGGCATTATTGCAGCATTTGTGTTTTTAATACAACTGGGTTTGTATGTAAATGGCAAAGACTGGATGATGTTTATGCTTGGTTCGTTGGATGAAACTATGCTGGTGGATTACAATAAATTGGTAAACGGTTATGCTGTTTGTTTTTTTGTACTTAATCTTTTGCTGGTGCATGTACCCATATTGGTGGCGTTGGTGGCCGGTGATGTGGTTTCGGGTGAGGCGAGTATGGGTACTTTACGTTTACTAGCCGCAAAACCGGTGAGTCGAACACAAATAATTTTGGCTAAGTTTTCTGCAACGGCGGTATATGTTTTTGCGTTGTTGTTTTGGATTGCCATTATTTCCTTGGTAGTAAGTATTGCCGTGTTTGGTAAGAATGACTTGATAGTTGCGAAAACAAATGGTTTGCAACTGATAGAATCAAGTGATGTGCTCTGGCGGTATTTTTTTGCTTTTGGTTTTGCTTTTGTTGCCATGATGGTGGTGGCTGCTATTTCTTTGCTACTGTCTGTTTTATCAGAAAATTCAATTGGCCCAATAGTGGCCACTGTAGGCATTATTATTGTATGTACATTAATAAGTGAAATGGAAATCCCTATTTATCAAAAATATATAAAGCCATACCTGTTTACTACCTATATGCTGGGCTGGAAAGGTTTTTTCTACATAGACTCAACACCCGATGGCGAAACGATAAAAGGATCAATACAATATTTACCGGCGATATTAAAGAGCCTGGGAGCTTTGTTAGCTTATATTGTTGCACTTGTATCGGCTTCTGTTTTTATTTTCAAAAGAAAAGATATCTTATCATAAAAAATAAGGAATGAAATTATTTATAACTTTTTTAATTGTCGCACTTTCGCTTTCTACAAATGCACAGGATGTAAATGTATTAGTACAAAAAGTAAAAGATAAAATAAACCTCGTAAATGATTACGAGGCTAAGGCCAAGATGAAAACCAACGTAAGTTTTTTAAAAGTGCCGGTTGCCAATGTAAAATTGTATTTTAAAAAACCAAGTCAGCTAAAAATAAAAAATGAAACAGGTATTTCCTTCGTACCCAAGGGAACGGTAAACATTAACATGAGCAATGTTTTAAACAGCGGAAAATATACAGTGATTGATGCCGGTACTGATAAAGTTGGCGGAAAAACAGTAACTGTTGTTAAATTATTGCCCGAGGATGATAATGCCGAAGTAGTGCTGTCAACTTTATATATTGATGCAGCAAACCAGGTGATTTTAAAAACAAAAACCACTACAAGGGATAACGGTACTTATGAATTGGAAATGGGTTATGGAAAATACACAGCTTACGGCTTGCCAGATAAAATCATCTTTTCGTTTAACACAAAAGATTATAAAATGCCCAAAGGTGTAACTTTTGATTTTGAAGATGGCAGCAAAAAGAAAACTGATGAAGAAAAATTAAAGAACAAAACTGGCAAGATAGAGCTGTCTGTTAGTTCCTATTCCATCAATAAAGGGATTAGCGATAGTGTCTTTAAATAACGAATTCGTTATTCAGGCATATCATGTATTCTTTCATCAACCATATTAGCATTTACAACTGAGCTTTTCTTATCCAATGGATTTTTATGTTGCTCATCGTATTCGTTTCTGCCAACAATGATATCTATGCATTTAAAAATAGCAGCTCTAAAAGATGATTCGTTGGCATTGCCGCTACCTGCAATATCAAATGCTACACCATGATCAGGTGATGTACGAACACCCGGTAAACCTGCGGTATAGTTTACACCTTCTCCAATAGCTAAAGATTTAAAAGGAATCAATCCCTGGTCGTGGTACATGGCTAGTACGCCATCAAATTTTTCGTGATGACCACGGGCAAAAAAAGCATCTGCCGGATATGGACCAAAACAAAACACATCACGGTTTTTGGCTTCTTTAATAGCGGGTTTAATTATTTCTTCTTCTTCTTTGCCAATTAATCCCTCATCACCTGCATGTGGGTTTAAGCCCAGTACTGCAATACGTGGTTTATTAATATTAAAATCTCTTTTTAGTGAGTTATTGATGATTTGCAGCTTACTTAAAATAGCATCTTTGGTTACAAACTTGGAAACATCCTGTACCGGAACGTGTTCGGTAAGTAAAGCCACACGCATATTTTCGGCTATCATAAACATGGCAACATCAGCAGCGCCATATAAATTTTTTAGGTAGGGTGTATGACCGGTAAAATTAAAATGCTCACTTTGAGTATTGCTTTTATGCAAAGGCGCAGTAACCAGTCCATCTATAAAGCCATCTTTTAATGCCTGTCCTGCAGCCGTTAAACTTATCACAGCATATTTACCACCAATATCATTTAATATGCCCGGGTTTATATTTACTTCTTCTTCCCAGCAGCTATACAGGTTTACTTGTTTGGGATTTGGCCTGTCCAATTCTTTAATATAGAAGAAGTTGATATTGGCATCAGCCATGCCTTTTCTGTAAAAGTTAATCACTTTATTGTTTCCAAAAACAATCGGTGTGCAAATATCCAGTATTCGGTTATCTGACAAAGTCTTTATAATGATTTCAATTCCTATGCCGTTAACATCGCCGCCGCTTATTCCTATTATTGGTTTTTTATCATTTCCAGTGCTCATATTGCTATTACTTTAATGTAAGTGTATAAAAATACGACTTCCAGTTTTAATTATTCATAATATTGATTTTGTGCATGTGATCAAAATTTGCCGTTGTTAATATTATTTTATCATAGTAAAATAAATAAACCTATATTCTGAAACAATATATATCATCATTCTTCGTATAGTTCGTAGAACAAAGTCTACAAGCCTGAAATTTGAAACCACAGGTAAAGTATAACTGTTCGACAAAAATCCATATATCAACTAAAAACCACAGCATGAAACGTATTTTACAATCATTGCTTATTATCATTTTTCTGCACATTTCTTATGGCGTTAAGGCCGATGATATTTTAATCCCTTTTGGACAAAATCTAGCCAGTCCCCCATCGTGGAGATATAAAGGCGGAGGTACCAACTTAGATGCAGTAGCCTGGAAAACATTAGGTTATGCCGAGCCTAGCTGGGTAACCGGCGGCTCTGCCTTAGGTTTTGGCAGTGGACCAGTAAGGAATACCAGTATACCTGAAAATACAACTGCGGGTGGGGGCGGTGCATCGGGCTCACGTTACCCTACTTTATATTTCAGAAAAGTGGTTAACATACCATCTTTAGCAGCTTACACTAATTTTCAGTTACGTACGCAGTTCGACGATGCTATTGTGGTTTTTATCAATGGTACCGAAGCTTTCAGAAATAATATCGGCGCAGGCCAAACTTATGCTACCTGGGCATCTTCTGGGATAGCCAACAACGGTAACGATATTTTTACCCAGGCAGTCAACAATTCTTTGTTTGTAGCTGGCGATAATATTATTGCTGTAGAGATACATCAGGTTAATGCTACCAGCAGCGATCTGTTTTTTGATCTGGAACTTACAGGTGTTACGCCAGCGTTACCGGATGTAACAATTTTTCCATTTGGCCAAAACTTGGGAGGTGCACCTGCCTGGAAATATAAAGGCGGTGGCACAAACCTTGATGGTACCAGTTGGAAAGACCTTGCTTATGCTGAGCCAGCCTGGTTAACGGCCAACTCTGCCCTTGGTTTTGGTGCAAGCCCTCCGCCAAGAAATACCGCTATTCCTGAAAACACAACAGCAGGTGGTGGTGGTGCGTCTGGCGCCAGATACCCAACATTATATTTTAGAAAAGTAGTGAATATACCCAACCCGTCAACTTATGCAGGCATTAGAATAAATGCCAAATTTGATGATGCAATTGTAGTTTGGGTAAATGGCACCGAAGCTTATGTAAACAATATTGGTTCTTTTCCGGCCTATGCCGATTGGGCGTCTTCAGCAATAACTGGCGACGGTTCAGTTGTGTACAGTACCACACTGCCAACAAGTATGTTTGTTGCTGGAAACAATATTATAGCCGTAGAAATACACCAGGCAGCAGCTACAAGCAGCGATTTGTTTTTTGATATGGAGATGATAGGAGTAAATTCCATTGTTGGTACATTAACCCGTGGCCCGTACCTGCAAATGGGTAACGAAACCGGCGTTACCATTCGCTGGAAGACTGATAACCCAACAAACTCAAGAGTAACCTGGGGTACTGTTTTCGGCACGTATCCTAACACAGTTGATGACGCTGTAATAACTACCGATCATATTGTTCGTATAAATGGCCTATCGCCCGATTCAAAATATTTTTATACTATCGGCAGTACTACGCAAACACTGCAGGCCGCCAGTAATAATTATGTTACAACCTGGCCTCCGGCGAATACTACCCGTAAAATGCGTTTTGCGGCCATCGGCGATTGTGGTAATAATTCTACCAACCAGGTTGATTCGAAAAATGCATTGTTGAGTTATGTTGGAGCCAATGATCTGGATGCCGTAATTACTTTAGGAGATAACGCTTATAGCAGTGGCCTGGAAACTGAATTTCAAACAAACTTTTTTAATGTTTACCAAAACGATTTATTAAGAAATAAAAAATTATACACGGCGCCAGGTAATCACGACTATGGTAACAGCAGTTCAAATACCGGGGTGCGTAATAATGCTTATTATAACAACTTTAGTCTGCCTACGGCAGCTGAGTTAGGCGGATTTGCATCTGGTACAAAAGCCTATTATTCATTTGACGCTGGAGACGTACATTTTGTTTCGTTGGACAGTTACGGCCGTGAGGATGCGAATACAACAAAACTGTATGATACATTGGGAGCCCAGGCAATCTGGGTAAAAAATGATTTGGCTGCCAATACAAAAAAATGGACGGTAGTTTATTTTCACCATCCGCCGTATACCAAAACCAGCCATAATTCTGATACTGAAACCGGAGATTTGGGTGCCATGAGAGAAAATTTTATCCGCATTCTGGAAAGGTATGGTGTTGATCTGGTTTTATGCGGTCACAGTCATGGCTACGAAAGAAGTTATTTATTAAAACAATATTATAAAGCCACTCCGGCTGGCGCTTCACTTTTGTCTGCCAATTTTAATTTTGCCAGCCATACCGCAACAGGCAATAATCAAAATGCAAAGTATGATGGTACAGCAAATTCATGCGCTTATACCTACAACTCGGGCAAATATAATCATGGCAGCGTTTATATTGTTGCTGGTTCGGCAGGTCAGTTAGGTGGTACATCAAGCGGATACCCACATAACGCCATGTATTATTCAAATGTAAGTAATGGTGGTACATTATATTTTGAAGTGGACAGCAATCGGTTAGATGCCAAGTTCTTGTCTTACTCAGGCACTGGCGCCGGCGTTACTCCGGTTATCAGAGACCAGTTTACCATTTTTAAAGATGTAAACAAGGTATATAACCTCAATATTCCCCGTAATACAGCGGCCAACCTGGCAGCTTCCTGGAGAGGAAATTATCACTGGCCTAATAACGGCGGCGCAACAACTCAGTCGGTTACCGTTAGTAACAGCACCGATGGTGTTTATACCTACAGGGTAAGAGATGCCAGCAGTAGCAATTGCCTGGAAGACATTTATAATATTACAGTATTTACGCCATTGCCTGTAACCGTTTCATCTTTTAACGCAGCTCTTAATAAAGATAAAGTGTTAATTGACTGGAGCACATCTCAGGAGTTAAACAATAAGTTTTTTACAGTCGAAAAATCAACTGATGGCAGCAATTTCAGCTTCTTGGGTAAGGTAGATGGTGCAGGCACTTCATCTGTTAACCGGAATTATCAAATGATAGATTATGCACCGGCTGATGGTTCTAACTTCTATCGTTTATCGCAAACCGATTTTGATGCCAATATAAAATATCATGGTATTAAAAGAGTGAATTATAAAAGCAATGCAGACTTTACCGCAAATGTGTTAAACAATGGAAACGGTCAAATAAGTGTAGCTATTAAAAGCAAAAATGCATCGCAGATAAACTTGAAGGTTATAGATATATTGGGCAAAGAAATTTTGAGCCAAAATTTTGCCGTGAATAATGGCGGCACTATTAGAACCCTAAACCTTAATTCGGGCGTATATGTTTTAGTACTTACAAATGATAGTGGAGAAAGAATAAGCAATAAAATTATTGTTCATTAAATGATTTATTTGTTATCCAATATCCTGAGAGCGTTAAAACTCTTTTGAAAACTACAATCCGATTATGAATACAATTTTACAATTACTGTTGGTAATGCTGATGTTTTCTATGTCAGCAGATGCACAAATTATCCGTCCGTTTACGGCGAGGTATTATAATCCTTCTGTTAGAGGAGGTATTGTGTACGTTTCAAATAGTATTGTATCAACGGCAGGCGTAGGTTCAGGTAGCCCCGGTACAGGTGAAGTGCCCTCTGGTGGATCTTCAACTAATAATGGTGGCGGAGGAGTTAATTTAGATATTGATGGTGTGCAGCCTGATACCATTTTAAGCACCGGCAGCAGCTGGAAATACCTTGATAATAATACCCGCCCGGCAACATGGAACACGGTAGCGTATAACGATGCTGCATGGGCAACAGGCAATGCTGAATTTGGATATGGCGATGGCGATGAAGTAACCTGTGTAAAAGCCAATGCTGCACCAGTTACCTGTTTTCCCGCCGGCAATAAATACATTTCTACTTATTTTAGAAAAGTAGTTTCAGTTACAAACCCTGCATCTTATGCAGATTTTACCATTAATTTATTACGGGATGATGGCGCCGTTGTTTATGTAAACGGCGTAGAGGTGATAAGAAGTAATATGCCAACCGGCACCATAGCTCATGGCACTTTAGCTTCCTCCAATGTTAGTGGAGGGGCCGAATCAACTTATTACCCTTTTACCATTGCCAGCAGTTATTTTGTAAATGGCAATAATACTATTGCTGTTGAAATACATCAGGATGCTGCGTCCAGCAGCGATCTGTCATTTAATCTGGAAATAATTGCAAACCCAATCACGTCGGTTCAATTTTTTCCACTTAACAGTAATTGGAAATATCTGGCCAATAACACCCGGCCCGCAAACTGGAACACAACTGGCTTCAATGATTCGGGATGGCCATCCGGCAATGGCGAGTTTGGATATGGAGATGGTGACGAAACAACCTGTGTGCCTTCTGGTGGTGGCGGTACTTTATGTAATCCAACTGGCAATAAATGGATTACAACTTATTTTAGAAAAGTAGTAAATATTGCAAACCCGTCAACTTACGCAAACATTATTGTTAACCTGATTAGAGACGATGGAGCGGTGGTTTATGTAAATGGTGTAGAAGTTGTTAGAGACAATATGCCAACCGGCACAATAGCTCATGGTACACTGGCTTCATCAAATGTGGGTGGCGCTGCAGAGTCAACTGTTTATCCATTTTTCATTCCTACCAGTTATTTCGTTAGCGGTAATAATACTATTGCTGTTGAAGTACATCAGGATGACGCAACCAGTTCTGATCTTTCTTTTGATATGGAACTAAGGGGCTCTACTGACTCAACATTTAATTCATCATCGGCCACGCTAAATTTACCAAACTGCTCAAATATTTTGTTTGCAGGCCTTTATTGGGGCACCGGACAGGGTGCCAGCGGCTCAAACACTTCCTGGATAATAGGTGAAACAAGTTGTAAATTAAAATTACCGGGCGCTGCAAATTATTCAACAATTAATGCGTCTCAAACAGATTATTGGAACTCCTCCTTAATATCGGGCTATGCACATACGGGCTACCAAAGCTTTGCCAATGTTACAACTTTGCTCAATGGTGCATCCGCTCTAAATGGTGTTTATACCGTAGCCAATGTTTTGTCTCCACAGGGAATAGGAGATGCTTATGGTGGCTGGACAATGGTTGTTGTTTATGGTAATCAGAATTTAACGCCACAGAATCTTACGGTATTTGATGGTTGCGCCGGCGTAAAAAACGGCAGTGGAAATGTAGATGTTGGCATTAATGGATTCTTAACACCAGCCATTGGTCCGGTAAGTTGCGAATTAGGCACGGTGGTTTATGATGGAGATAGAAATGTGGGCGACGGCTTTCAGTTCAGGCAAAACGGGGCTCCAGGCTATTATGATTTGGCCACTGCGTTGGTGCCTTTGAACGGTTCTGGTGATGCCTGGAACAGTAAAATTTCAACCAAAGGAGTCGTTAATGCTGGCAGGTCTCCAGCTTTTCAAAATACGTTGGGTTACGATGCATCAATATTTGACTTACCCAATGTAGCCAATGCACAATTGTCAAACAGTCAAACTTCGGCAACGGTAAGGTTTTTCTCAAATAATGAAAACGTTATTGCAACTGTGTTAACAACAGCTGTGTCGCAATACAACCCTTCTTTTACTTTTGATAAAACTTCTACAGATATAAACGGTGGTTTTTTAATACCGGGCGATAGTATCCGTTATCAGGTTAACTATCGTAATACCGGTAACGACTCAAGTACCAATACCGTAGTGGTAGATAGAATTCCTATGGCCGCCACATTTATTCCAGGCAGTATAAGAATAAATGGTGTTACAAAAACCGATGCAGCCGGCGACGATGAGGCCGAATATGATTTTACAAATAATCAGGTTGTTTTACGTATTGGTATTGGCGCCAATAGTGCAACTGGTGGTAATATTGGCCCGGGCGTTAATGGTAATGTACGGTTTGATGTGGTTACAGCTTCATCATGCGATATTTTGGCCTGTACCGGTTCGTTAAGAAACACCGCAAGGGTAAGCTACAATGGAAAAAGATCTGGCTCGGTGTTGTATGATTCGAGTGGTGTAGTAACAGCGGGATGTTATGTAGATGGCCCAACAATTACACCGTTGGCGGGAGCCTGTTTTTCGCCACAGGATACTTTGCTGATTAACCGATGTACATCATTAGATGTTTTACTGCCCTGGCGCAAATATGCAGGCTATACTTTTTACTCAGCTAAGCCATTTATACCGGCAAATATTTACAACCCATATATACCGGTTACAACTTCAAATGTTTTTTGGGCTTATTTTAATAATGGTGCGGCTTGTTCCGATACGGCACGTATACAGGTACGAATTACCTTCTGCCCCGACATTGATGATGACGACGATGGCATACCCGACTATGTTGAATTTGATGACCCCGTTGCATTACAGGATCACAACAGTAACGGCATACCAAATTGGAAAGACGTGGCCTATCCCGGTTATATTGATAATAACAGCGATGGCGTAAATGATAATTTTGATTGGGGTGCTGATGCTGATAATGATGGCATTCCTAATTTTCAGGACAGAGATTACTGGAAAGGCTGGGTAGATATAAATGGTGATGGTGTAAATGACCTAAGCGATAAAGACCTTGATGGTATTCCAAACCAGTATGACCTTGATAGTGATAACGATGGCATACCAGATGTAGTGGAATCTTATGGCGTAGATACCAATGGCGATGGAATAATTGATAATTATACTGACACAGATGGTGATGGGTTTTCACAAAATGTAGATGCAAATAATACAGGTGTTGCCGGTTCGGGCAACGGATTGGGTGCTCAGGATTTTGATGGTGATGGCATTCCAAATTATCTGGATTTAGATAGTGATAATGATGGAATTCCCGACTTTATTGAAGCAGGAGGGGTTGATACTAACAATGATGGAAAGGTTGACGGGTTTACCGATTCAAACGGAAATGGATTAGATGATAACCATTTTATGGGTACGGCTATTTTACTAACCGGTCTCGATGTTAGCCCTGTTGACGGACGAGCGGATAACTATCCAAATAAAAACAAAGACCGGGATTTTAGGCCAAATGCTTACGATATGGATAGCGATGGTGATGGTATTGTGGATGTCATTGAAGCCGGTTTCCCCGACGCAGATCTTAATGGCCGCATAGATGGCGCAATAGCTGCAAACGGATGGGCTACCGTTATTTCTTCAAGAGTATCCTTAAGCCTGCGGTTTACCGATTCGGATCCTTATCCCGATTACCTGGATATAGATTCCGACGATGATGGTATTCCGGATAATATTGAAGGGCAGTCAACTGCCGGGTATAAAATAGGCAATGTACTAACCGATACAGATGGCGATGGCCTGGTAAATACCTATGATAATTTTGTGGGCTTTGGCGGCTCGGGCATATATGTTTACGATCACAACGCCAATGGCACACCCGATTACAGAGATGCTGATTCCGATGGTGATGGCCTGCCGGATATTGTTGAAGGAAATGATTTTAACCTCAACGGAATACCAGATGATAATGTATCACTTACCGGTTTAGATACTGATGGCGATGGACTTGATAACCGGTTTGATTCGCTGAATTCAGTAACCAATATCAAGGGTACATCTTACCGCATGGGTAATTCAGGATCATTTGTTGGTGATGCTGCGCCTGGTTCAAGAACTACTGTACAAAAAACAACCCTTTCCCAAACCGACAGAGATTGGCGTTATGTGGGCTTTGTGTTACCGGTTGAGATATTAAATTTTACCGGCACGCTTAATAACAACAATGTATTATTGAACTGGACAATAATAGCAGGCAAAGAAGTTGATCGCTTTGAAATTGAACGCAGCTTTGCAAATGGCACTTTCACTAAGGTAAAAACAGTGTCAGAAAATGTGGCTTTAAATATTGAGCAACGCTATTCGGCCATAGATGATGTTTCGGCAGTAACCGATAACGTTTTATACTATCGTTTAAAAGTTATCGGTAAGGGTGGCGAAATTAAATACAGCTATATTATTGCAGTTAAAATTAACCCTGCTAAAAACACATTAAAAATAAGTCCTAATCCGGCAACAAATAATGTTTTAGTAAGCTTTACAGCAAATAAAAACTACGAAGTAGTTATACGGTTGATAAATAAATCTGGAAAAATTATTCAACTTAAAAAGGTTTGGGTGGCAAAAGGCTACAACCAAATCCCAATTACCGGACTTGCCAAACATAGTATCGGTGTTTATACTGTTCAAGTATTTGTTAATGAAGAGGTATTGGCAGAAAAAATACTATTGATCAGGTAAACCAAATTATATAGAATAATGTTTAACCCAGGCTTATTAAAGTCTGGGTTTTTTGTATTTAAGCACTTAGTAGAAAAACATGTTTGTTTTAATGATAAAGTGTGAGGCAATAGTTTTTTTCAAAACACCGTTATACAAGTTGCGGTTGATGTATTTATTTGGTAAAATTTAGTTACTAACAGTAATAATATTTTTAAGCGTATGATTGTTTTTTAGTTAAACCTCGTTTTTAATTGAACGTCCAAATTTGAAGTTGTGAATGAAGTAATGTGGAAGTTCGCCAAACTAGAGTTTTGATGGGCAGCATATTCCGAAGAACGGGTATCATTAAAAAAGAAACAGCAAATTAGCAACAGAAGAAAAAAAGAATCTATAGTCCGGAATTGAGTGCTAGAAAATCCGATATTTTAAAATGGATAACAAAATTATCCTGAGAAGAACAGAGAAATCCGTACAATGAAAACCTATTTACGCATACTGATTGTATTGCTGCTTTTTGCTTGCGGAGCAAATGCACAAGTCATACGACCATTTACGGCCCGGTATTATAATCCCTCTGTTAAAGGCAATATAGTTTACGTTTCAAATAGTATTATTTCTACATCGGGCGTTGGTGCAGGTGTACCCGGTACTGGCGAAATTCCTCCAACTGGCACATCAAGAGATAATAACGGTGCTGGAATAAATATTGATGTAGATAATTACAGTGTGGTTAAATTACCCTTTGCCAGCATCTGGAACTATTTTGCAGCAGGAGCCGCACCAGCCAATGACGGTGGCGGTAATAACTGGAGACAATCGGCCTATACGTTAACGGGAGCCTGGAACACAGGTGCGGTACCAGTTAACGGATCAGGCAAATACGGATACACTTCTGGCCAAACAACCTGTATACCCAGTGGCCGTACCCCTATTTGTACCCCTTCGGCAGGAAACAAATACACAGCCTATTATTTTAGAAACATAGTGAATTTTACCGCAGCGGAACTGTCAACCGAATTTTACAATATTCAACTGAATATGCTGAGAAATGATGGTATTGTGGTTTATATAAATGGTGTGGAAAGAGTTAGAAATAATATGCCTGGCGGAGGCATTGTATATACCACTTTAGCATCATCAAACATTGCACCGGGTGCCGCCGAAGCGGTTTCCGTAAATTTAAGTACCGCATTTTTTAATGCCGGGGTAAATAGTATTGCGGTGGAAGTGCATTTAAGAGCTACCAACTCTGTAGATATGTCTTTCGATTTGGAATTACAGGGTCAAAGCGATTTTGGAACCTACAATTCATCAACCAGCGACCTTGCTATACCAACCACCTGCAACCAGGTTTTATTTGCCGGTTTATACTGGGGTGCCGATCAAGGAATTAGCGGTACTAACAATAGTTGGATCACAGGTGCATATAATCAGGTACAACTGCGGATACCTGGCGGCTCAAATTATCAAACAGTAACATCAACGCAAACAGATCTGCATAGTGCAGCTCAATCACCCGGTTTACCACATACCGGCTATTTATGTTTTGCAGATATAACATCCTTAATAAATACCACCAATGCTAATGGCACTTATGCTGTAGCTAATGTGGTTGGCCCAATTGGCATTAATAACTCTTGTGGAGGGTGGACTATAGTGATTGCTTATTCAAATCCTTCTTTACTTCCCCGCAACTTAACAGTATTCGATGGAAGTGTTATTATTAATCAAGGAGACCCCGCTGTTGATGTACCAATTAGTGGATTTTTAACTCCACCTTCGGGACCTGTTAGTTGTGAACTAGGGGCTGTTGTTTACGATGGCGATCGGGGTTCAAGAGATTCGTTTGCATTCCGGCAAAACGGAGCGCCGGCTTTCTACGACCTTGCGTCTACCGCAGTACCTTTTAATGGTGCAGCTGATGCCTGGAATAGCAAAGTGACATATAAAAACACAATTGTTACAACCAGGAACCCGGCATTTAATAATACCCTTGGTTATGATGCCTCAATATTTGATTTACCAAATGCGGCCAATGTAAACCTATCCAATAATCAAACATCAGCCACAGTTAGGTTTTCGTCTCCAAACGAAAACTACTTTGTACATGTATTAACCACATCAATCACACAGTATAATCCGGCTTTTGTTTTTGATAAAACAGCAACAGATATAAACGGCGGGCTGCTTGTGCCCGGCGACAGCATCCGATACCAGATAAATTATGACAATGTAGGTAACGACTCCAGTACCAACACTATTATTTACGATAATATTCCACTGGGCGCTACTTTTTTACCAGGTTCTATAAGAATAAATGGAGTTGCTAAAACGGATGCAGCAGGCGATGATCAGGCAGAATATGATTTTGCAACTAACCGGGTTATCTTGAGAATAGGTAACGGTGCCAACGCCTCAAGCGGCGGTAATGTGGGACCAGGTATAAGTGGCAATATTACCTTTAATGTTGTTACGGCATCTTCCTGTGATATTCTTGCATGTTCGGGCTCATTGAGAAATGAGGCTCGTATAAGCTATAATGGTAAAAGATCGGGCGATATTTTATATGACTCAAGCGGCGTGAGTACGGCAGGTTGTATTGTAAAAGGACCGGTAATTTCTCCAGTGTCGGGCTCATGCTTCAGTCCTAAAGATACTTTGCTGGTAGTACGATGCCCGGTGTTAAGTGTTACGCTACCATACACCCGTTATGCAGGTTATACTTTTTATTCAGGCATGCCTTTTATTCCGGCTAATATTTACAATCCTTTTATTCCGGTAACCAGCTCAGGCGTTTATTGGGCATATTTTAATGGTGGCGGCGGTTGTTCCGATACTGCCCGTGTACAGATAATTATTACACCTTGCCCCGATATTGATGACGACGACGATGGCATTCCTGACTATGTAGAATTTGACGATCCGCTGGCGCTGATGGATCATAACAGCAATGGTATTCCTAACTGGAATGATCCTGCTTATCCGGGTTTTGTTGATAATAACAGCGATGGTTACAATGATAATTTTGATTGGGGAGCCGATTCGGATAATGACGGTATTCCAAATTTTCAGGATACCGATTTTTGGAAAGGATGGGTTGATACTAATGGCGATGGTGTAAATGATTTGTGCGATAAAGATTTAGACGGCCTTCCAAATCAATACGACAGGGATAGTGATAACGATGGCATTCCTGATGTTGTGGAATCTTATGGTGTTGATGAAAACGGCGATGGTATCATTGATAATTTTGTTGATACCGATTACGATGGATTTTCACAAAATGTTGACGCCAATAATACAGGTGTAAATGGCTCTGGCCTTGGATTAGGCCCCCAGGATTTAGATGGCGATGGCATACCCAATTATCTCGATTTAGACAGTGACAACGATGGCATTCCTGATGCCGCGGAAGTAGGTGCTTCCGATTTTAATAACGATGGAAAACCCGATGGTTTTGTAGATAACAATGGAAACGGAATACATGATAGTTACGAATTAGGTAGCGGGTTATTGTTTACCGGTCCCGATGTTTCGCCGGTGGATGGCAGAGCCGATAATTATCCATTTAAAAACAAAGACCGTGATTTCAGACCCAATGCTTACGATTTAGATAGTGATGGCGATGGAATTGTAGATGTAATTGAAGCAGGGTTTCCCGATGCTGATTATAACGGCAGAGTTGACGGCCCGATTGGCACTAATGGATGGGCAACCGTTATTTCTGCTTTGCCTTCTTTAGGATTGAGATTCACAGATGCTGATCCTTATCCCGATTATCTGGATATTGATTCGGATGATGATGGTATCCCTGATAATATTGAAGGACAAACAACCGCTGGTTATTTATTACCCGGAGTTATTGATACTGATGGAGACGGGATTGTAAACACCTATGATAATTTTGTTGGCTTTGGAGGCTCTGGTATTTTTGTGTACGACCATGATGCCGACAACATACCCGATTACAGAGATTGGGATACCGATGGTGATGGGCTTGGAGATATTGTAGAAGGAAATGATTTTAACCTCAACGGCGCTGCAGATGATGATGTAACACTTACCGGTATTGATACCGACGGTGATGGATTGGATAATAAATTTGATTCGCTCAATTCTGTTACTAATATCAAGGGCACATCTTACCGCATGGGTAATGGAGGCTCTTTTGTAGGTGACCCAACTCCGGGTTCAAGAACAACAGTACAAAGTACAACGCTTACACAAAACAACCGCGACTGGCGTTTTGTAGGCTTGGTATTGCCGGTTCAGTTTTTATCATTTACGGCCGTACTACAAAATCAAAATGTACAACTTAGGTGGACTGTTTTTGCACTGAAAGACGTTAATAGGTTTGAAATAGAACGAAGTACTGATAATGTAAATTTCATAAAAACCGGAACGGTTAATGATGCGGTTCAATTATTTGTGCAACAGAGTTTTACGGCTGTTGATGACATAAGTAATGTTGCAAGTCAAGTTATATACTATAGATTAAAAGTTATCGGTAATAACGGCGAAACACAGTTAAGTAATGTAGTGATAGTAAAGCAGCCCCGTATAAAACCCGTTATTTCAATAAAACCCAATCCGGTAAATGAATACGCCTTGTTATCTCTGTTTGTTCAAAATAGCCAACAGGCCCACATTAAGCTTATTGCCGCTAATGGTGAACTAATGTTTACACAAAGCAGGAATTTAACCAGCGGTCTTAATACTATTCAGTTACTTAACCTGAATAAGTACAGTAACGGGGTTTATTCACTTCAGATATTTGTTAACAACGAGATAATCATCGAAAAACTCATTATTGCTAATTAATACAGATAATTTTTTGGCCCCCATAAAAATAAGAAGCAGTTCATTTGCCTGAGCTGCTTTTTTATTATCTGAGCACGGGAATTAAAAAGTAACGAACTGTTTTAACT
>JBBKXU010000008.1:0-7621 GCA_037969645.1 Ferruginibacter sp.
TTTTAGCATTACCCCCGTATTTTGAGTATGTATTTTAGCTAACTTTAGTACTTAATCCAAAAGATCATGAGTGATACAATAACAACTGCTGCTCCCCTTACCGCAAAAGATTTTGTTACCGACCAGGAAGTACGCTGGTGCCCCGGCTGCGGAGATTATTCCATCCTTGCTCAGGTGCAGCGGGTAATGCCCACGCTGGGAATTCCCAAAGAGAATATTGTAATTGTAAGCGGTATAGGCTGCAGCAGCCGCTTTCCGTACTATATGAATACCTATGGCATGCACAGCATACATGGCCGTGCAACTGCCGTTGCCAGCGGCTTAAAAGCTGCCCGGCCCGAGTTGAGTGTGTGGATAGTAACCGGCGATGGCGACGGACTAAGCATTGGAGGTAACCATACCATTCACCTGCTTCGCAGAAATTTCGACGTAAATATTTTGTTGTTCAATAACCAGATATATGGTTTAACAAAGGGACAATACTCGCCTACATCCGAACAAAATAAAGTAACCAAATCAACACCTTTTGGCAGTATAGATCATCCATTCAACCCGCTGGCTTTGGCCATGGGTGCCGATGCAAGCTTTATTGCACGTACCATGGATAGAGATCCAAAACACCTGCAGGAAATGTTGCTGCGTTCACAAGCACATAAAGGAGCATCTTTTCTAGAGATTTATCAGAATTGCAACATATTTAATGATGGGGCTTTTGAAGTTTTTACCGAAAAGAAAACTAGGCCTGATGAAACGATATACTTAGAGCAGGGAAAACCATTGGTATTTGGCGCCACACAAAACAAGGGCATTAAGTTAGATGGATTTAAACCGGTGATTGTTGACCTGGAAGCTGGTGCCAGCACTGATGACCTTTGGGTGCACGACGAAAGAGATTTTTACAAAGCACAGATATTAATACGCATGTTTGATGATCCGAAGCTTGCGGGGCATTTACCGAGGCCATTTGGTGTTTTCTTTGAAACTGACAGAGCTTGTTACGAAGACAGCATGCGTATGCAGATTGAAGATGTGATCGCCAAGAAAGGTAAGGGTGATTTGGATAAGTTGTTGAGAGGTAGTGAGACTTGGGTGATCAATTAATACCCCATACCCCCTCCGCCCCCTAAAAGGGGAACCAGCGAAGATTATATTTTACAATATAAACAAAAGGGCCATCAATTTTTTGATGGCTCTTTTGTGATAAAAATATTTCGATTCGCTCTTCGCAAATATCTACTCCATAATCAGTTCCCCCTTAAGGGGGCGGAGGGGGTGGTTTACAACATATTCTTCTCTACCAGGTATTCCGCTATCTGCACCGCATTCGTTGCAGCACCTTTACGCAGATTGTCACTCACTATCCAGCAGTTTAAAGTATTGGGTTGCGTTTCATCTCTTCTTATACGGCCAACAAAAGTATCGTCTTTATCAAAAGCCGTTAATGGCATGGGGTAAATAAAATTGGCCACATCATCTTTAATAACAACGCCTGGTGCTTTAGCAAGAATTTCTCTTACTTCAATCAGATCAAAGTCATTTTCAAACTCAATGTTCACGCTTTCGCTATGGCCGCCCATGGTTGGTATGCGTACGCAGGTGGCGGTAACTTTTATGCTATCATCACCAATGATTTTATTGGTTTCCAAAACCATCTTCATTTCTTCTTTGGTATATCCATTTTCTAAAAACACGTCTATATGTGGTATCGCATTCATGTCGATAGGATATTTATAAGCCATTTCACCCTCGATGCCCCTACGCTCATTCATCAATTGGGTAACAGCTTTAACACCTGTGCCGGTAACACTTTGGTATGTGCTAACCACCACTCTTTTTATTTTATATTTATCATGCAGCGGCTTTAATACCACAACCATCTGAATGGTAGAGCAGTTAGGGTTTGCAATGATCTTATCATCTTTAGTCAGTACATCAGCATTTACTTCGGGCACCACTAATTTTTTGGTTGGGTCCATGCGCCAGGCACTGGAATTGTCAATAACGGTAATTCCTGCTGCGGCAAATTGAGGAGCCAGTTCCAGAGAAGTGCTTCCACCAGCAGAAAAAATAGCCACATCCGGTTTGGCGGCAATAGCATCGGAAGCGCTTACAATGGTGAACTGTTTGTTTTTAAAAGTTATTTGTTTTCCAATGCTTCTTTCCGAAGCCACGGGAATCAGTTCATCCACCGGAAAATTCCTTTCTTCCAGAACCTGTAACATTTTAGTGCCTACCAGTCCGGTAGCGCCAACAACAGCAACTTTCATTTTTTCTTTTTAATTGATTTTATATTGGAGAATACTTTTTTAAGTATTATTTTAATGCTGCAAAATTACCAACTAATCGTTGTCCGTCCAAAATCAATCCGGGTATCGTTTTGTAAAACCCTTGTTTATAAATTGTTATCTTTAGCAATCAAGTCATTTCTTTATCATGAAGAGAATACTACTTTCTGTATTGATGTTGTTTGCATTACTACATGCAGAAGCACAGTTTACAGACAATTTTAATGATGGCGATTTTACCAATAACCCAACATGGGTGGGAAATGCTGCCGATTGGACTGTTAATCCGGCACTACAGTTACAAAGCAATAATACCGTTGCCAGCAGTACTTTTTATTTGAGCACCGCCAGCACTAAGGCAACAATTGCCGAATGGGAATTTTATTGCCAGATAACTTTTAACCCTTCCTCCGCAAACTTTATTGATGTTTATCTGACTGCTTCGGCAAGTGATATTACTTTAAATACAACCACTGGTTATTTTGTGCGGATTGGAAATACAGATGATGAGATAAGCCTGTACCGGAAAGATGGCAGCGGAGCCATAGTTAAAATCATTGATGGCGTTAACGGTATTTTAAATACCAGCAACAATGTAATGAAGATAAAGCTGTTTCGCAATGCCGCTAATCAATGGAGTTTATCAAGAGACCTGAGTGGTACAGGCAATAATTATTTTAACGAAGGTGTGGTTACAGACGCAACTTATCTTACTTCATCATTCTTTGGAATAAAAGTTACACAAAGCACGGCCAGTTTTTTTCAACGGCATTTTTTTGATGATATAGAACTAAGGACCTATGTGCCTGATGTAACACCTCCTGCGATTGTTTCTGCAACAGCTATTTCTGCTTCTGCTGTTGATCTGATGTTTAATGAACCCGTAGAACTGGCCAGCAGTCAGGTTTTGGCAAACTATGTTGTAAATAACGGAATAGGAATGCCGGTTACTGCTACAAGAGATGTAGTTAATTCGGCATTGGTACACCTTGTTTTCGCCGGCAGTTTTGTAAATGCAACCAATTATACCATAACAGTGAATGGGGTGAAAGACTTTTCTGGTAATGCCATCAGCAATGGAACGGCAAACTTTAGTTTTTATACACCCAAGCAGTATGATGTGGTCATTGATGAAATCATGGCTGATCCAACACCACAGGTTGCGTTACCAAATTACGAATGGATAGAATTGAAAAACACAACCGCCTTTCCCATCAATTTGTTAGGTTGGCGCATTGCCGACCTTACAGGCCAAAGCGGCACTATGCCTAATTTTATTTTGAAGCCTGATAGTTTTGTAATTGTTTGTACTAGCAGCGCTGTGGCAAACATGTCGGTTTATGGAACTGTTATTTCTGTTACAAGTTTTCCATCTTTAGATAATGGTGGCGACCTGATCTCTTTACTAAACGGAACAGGTACGGTAATACATTCTGTAAATTATACCGACAAATGGTATCAGAATGAATTAAAAAAAGACGGTGGATGGACATTGGAAATGATTGACACCAAAAATCCCTGTAACGGATTCAGTAACTGGCGGGCAAGTGTAGACACTAGAGGAGGCACACCGGCCAAGAAGAATTCTATTGATGCAATTAATGCTGATAACACGGCGCCACGTTTGTTAAGAGCTTATGCATCTGACAGTGTAAATGTGGTGCTCGTATTTGATGAGCCAATGGATATTGTAAAAGCAGCTGTACTTTCTAATTACAGTATTAGTGATGGCATTGGCCAGCCACAAACTGCAAATGCTATCGCACCAGCCTACGACAGGATAGCTCTAAGACTGAATCTGCCATTGGTACGTAACAAAGTTTATACGGTAACAGTTACGGGCGTTACAGATTGTGTTGGCAATGCAATCGGTTCAAAAAATGCTGCAAAACTCGGACTTGCATCTGCAACAGATAGTTTTGATCTGGTCATCAATGAGATTTTATTTAATCCGATACCAACCGGAGTTGATTATATTGAATTGTATAACCGTACAACAAAAGTCATCAACCTTAAAAACATTTATATAGCCAACAGAAATACTTCCGGTACAATCAGCAGCATAACTCAGTTAAGTGCCGAAAATTATTTATTATTTCCCGAAGAGTTTATTGTAGTTACTTCCAATGCTGCTGTTGTTAAGAGAGATTTTGTTGCGTTGAACCTTGATGCTTTTGTAGAAGTATCGTCCACACCGTCATACAATGATGATAAAGGTGATGTGATTGTTTTAAATGAACAGGGTAAAATAGTCGATGAATTGGTATATAGCGATAAATGGCATTTTAAGCTGCTTGATAAAAAGGAAGGCGTTTCGCTAGAAAGAATAGATTATCACGCACCCACTCAAAATAAAGATAATTGGCATTCTGCTGCTACCAGCGTGGGTTATGGCACACCAACCTATAAAAATTCGCAGTTCAGAATTGACTTGCAGGTACAGGGCGATATTAGGGTAACGCCGGATATTGTTTCGCCTGATAACGACGGGATGGATGATTATGCAACCATTGATTACAATTTTCCTTCTCCGGGTTATGTTGCTAATATAACCATCTTTGATGCCAATGGCAGAATAGTGCGTTACTTGCAGCGGAATGCACTGTGTGGTGTAACAGGATATTTCCGTTGGGATGGGCTTGGAGAAAAATTTCAGAAACTGCCGGTTGGTATTTATATAATTTATACCGAAGTGTTTAATTTAAATGGAAAGAAAAAACAATTTAAAAATACAATTGTATTGGCCAGAAGGAATTAACTTAACTCGTCCTCGTCTCTGACGAGGACGAGAAAATAAAGGAACAATTAACCATCATAAAAAATCAATTATGCAAATCAAAATCATGCCGGCAATTATCATTGCTGCGTTGGTAATTTCATCATGTAATAATAAAACTGAAGAAACAGAAATGACAAAAACAGGTAATAAATGGCCCGACAGTGTGGCGGCGCCGGTGGCAGAAAAGAAATCAAAAGAGCTGATTGCCCATGGAGATACACGGATTGACAATTATTATTGGATGAATGATTTCTTTAAAAAGGGCCCCGACAGCGCAAAAGTGGTTGACTATCTGAATGCAGAGAACGCTTATTATGATACCATGATGAGTGGCACAAAGCAGTTGCAGGAAAATTTGTACACTGAAATGAAAGCCAGAATAAAAGAAAAAGATGAGAGTGTACCTGTATTTAAAAACGGATATTTTTATTACAACCGTGTGGTGGAAGGCAAGGATTATTTTGTGTACTGCCGTAAAAAAGGAACACTGGAAGCGGCTGAAGAAGTACTGCTTGATGTAAATTCCATGGCCGAAGGACATAATTATTTTTCGGCAACAGGGTTTGATGTAAGCATGGACAACAAATTGCTGGCTTACGGAGTAGATTTGTTAAGCCGCAGACAATATAAAATATATGTAAAGAATCTGGAGACAGGAGAGACTTACAAAGATGTGATCTCAAATACGGAAGGCGACCCGGTTTGGGCCAATGATAACCTTACCTTTTTTTATACCGATAAACACCCGGTAACCCTTTTATCAGAAAAAATTAAAAGGCATAAACTGGGTACCGCTGCAGCAGCAGATAAAGTGGTGTACACCGAAACGGACAAGACCAATTATATTGGAGTAGGAAAAACAAAATCCGATAAATTTATTTTAATTACATCACAGGCAACCATGTCATCAGAAGTTAGATGGATTGACGCCAATAAGCCTGAAGGAACTTTTACTGTTTTTCAACCAAGGATGAAAGATGTGTTGTACAGTGTAGATCACGCCGTTGATAAATTTTACATACGCACAAATTTAAACGCAAAGAATTTTAAAATTGTAACCAGCGATGAAACCAAAACCGATTCATCGGCCTGGAAAGAACTGATTGCACACAATGATAAAGTATTGATACAGGGGTTCGATCTGTTTAAAAACTTTTTAGCCATTTCCGAACGTAAAGATGGTTTAACACAAATTCATATCTTAACCACAAAAGACAACAGCAGCCATTATCTGCCGTTTACCGAAGCGGCATATGCAGCTAATATATCTCACAGTCCCGATTATAATACAGATGTGATGCGGTATAACTACACATCTATGACCACACCCAACTCGGTGTACGATTATAACATGAGCACCAAAGATAAAAAACTAATGAAGCAGCAGGAAGTGATTGGAACTTTTAAACCAGAAGATTATACAACAGAAAGAGTAATGGCAACTGCCAAGGACGGAACAAAAGTTCCCATCTCCATAGTGTATAAAAAAGGATTTAAGAAAGATGGCAAAGCACCGTTGATGTTGTACGGCTATGGCTCTTATGGTGCCAGTATGGAAGCCAGTTTCAGCAGTGTACGCTTAAGTTTATTGGACCGTGGTTTTGCCTTTGCCATTGCTCATATACGTGGCGGACAGGAAATGGGTCGTAGCTGGTACGAAGATGGAAAGATGATGAAGAAGATAAACACCTTCACCGATTTTATAGACTGTGCCGAATTTTTACTTGCAGGTAAATATACCAGCAAAGAACATTTATATACCAGCGGCGGCAGTGCCGGTGGCTTGTTAATGGGTGCTGTGGTTAACATGCGTCCCGATCTCTGGCATGGTGTAATTGCACAAGTACCTTTTGTGGATGTATTAACCACCATGAGCGACCCAACAATTCCATTAACCACAAATGAATACGATGAGTGGGGAAATCCAGCCGATAAGGAAAGTTATTTTTATATGAAATCTTATTCGCCTTACGATAATGTAAGAGACCAGGCATATCCCAACATGCTTATAACAACCGGCTTGCACGACAGCCAGGTACAATATTTTGAACCCGCTAAATGGATTGCCAAAATCCGGGAAATGAAAACAGATAAAAATGTACAGATGATGTACACCAATATGGAAGCGGGCCATGGTGGAGCCAGCGGTAGGTTTAAAGCCTTAAAAGACCGGGCAAGAGAATATGCGTTTTTGTTTGCGTTGGAAGGAATAACTAAATAAAAATAAAAAGCCCCGAAGTATTTTACTTCGGGGCTTTTTAATGATATTAATTACACCAGATCAATATTTTCTTTAGTAATTCTTTACTCGTCCTCGTCTCTGACGAGGATGAGTTGGTTGTAAGTTTCAAACTTACTTAAAATCGTTTTGAGACGCAGTCTCAAAACCAAAATATCCTCGTCAGAGACGGGGACTAGATTAAACCAAGTCAATATCAAAATTAACCAACTGCACAAACTCACTCAGCCTGTTATCAATCTCTTCTTTTGTAATTTCCTTAAGTCTTTCGGGTCCAATCTTCTCTACACAAAAGCTGGCCATCGCACTGCCCACAAT
>JBBKXU010000009.1:0-4731 GCA_037969645.1 Ferruginibacter sp.
ATTATTATTTGCTTATTAGTATCTGCAGTTAGCAGCGGCAGCCAATTATGTATAGTTGCTGTCCAGAAATATATTTGGCCTAGTGACGTATGAGATTTTCGTTGAGTGGTTGACATCGAATTAATTAGTTAATTCACGATTGATATTATGGTATGGTTCGTAAAGACCGATTTCTGCCGTCTGGGACCTATCCGCCAGGGTTCGTGTCTCCAAGAACCAACTGCTATTCCGATTCGTGGAGACACGAACCGGGGCGAACAATTTCATTCCGAAGCACATTATATCCCTGCTTATCTTAATTTTTCCCCCTGCTCCCCGGCACCATCGTCTGCTTCCGTTCATCCAGCATCCGGTTTATTTCATCTGCATCAAAATACATTTTGCTGCTTACTTTACTGTAGGTTAACAGGCCCTTTTTACACCAGTTATAAATGGTGGTTCGGGATACGTTAAACAATTCCTGTACATCGTAAAGGCTGAGCAGGCGCTTTTGTAATACCTGTTTAATGTTGGGCAAGCTATTGTTGTTTAGCTGCGCTATTCTTTTTTTTGGCGTTTGCATGGGGCATAGTTTTATGTTAGGGTTGCTGATGCCGGTTTGTATTATAAATATAGATATATTTCTGTAATATAAAAGTTAATTTATCCCGGTTTTTCTTTGCTTGCTTACCCCCCTTTTCTTCATGTTTGGTTCATGTTTGGTTCATGTTTGGTTCACTGTTGCCGTTGCCGCACCCGAACGGGTACCGAACGGGTACCGAACGGGATATGAAACAGGCATGGAGCAGCTTTGTTAAGGCTACAGATTAGCTATTTGTCAAGTACTGTTCAATACTGTAAAGAATGCAGTAATAATATTTAAATATCAACAAGTGATATACTTTTTAAACTGTTTTGTACATCTGCGTACTTTATTGTAAATCAATCTGTTTTGAATCTCTCTTGTGCTTTAGCTTTAGTATTGTTAAGCCGGCCCACGCTATTATCAATAGATCGGTACCGGAAATTTTTAATCCCTAAAAATTATAATTATGGGAACAATTAACAAGGGAATCCTTGGTGGATTCTCGGGCAAAGTGGGTAATGTTGTTGGCGGTAATTGGAAAGGCATTGACTACATGCGTAGTAAAGCCAACCGTCGCAATTTTACCCCTACCCAACCGCAGCTTGAGCAGCAGCTTAAGTTTGCGTTGGTCATCAGGTTTGTACAAACTTTTACAGGCCTGGTAGAAATCAGCTTCCGCAATTTTGCCGTGAAGCAAACCGGTTTTAACAGTGCCGTGAGCTACACGCTGCGTAATGCTGTGGCGGGTACTTATCCCGTGTACAACATCCAGTACGCTAATGCATTGGTTAGTCGTGGCGACCTGCCCAATGTGCTGGGGCCATCGGTTATTGCGGGTGCCGGCAGCATGCTTACCTGGAGCTGGACGAACAACAGCGGCGTGGGTATTGCTAAAGCGACCGACAAAGCTTTGTTGGCGGCTTACTGCCCTGCGCTTAACCAGTGTATTTACACTACGGGCAGCGCCAACCGCAGGGATGTTACCGACAGCCTGAACCTAGCAGCTTTTGCCGGACAGGAGGTACACACCTGGATTGGCTTTATTAGCGCCGATGGGCAAAATGTGGCCAGTAGTATGTACACCGGCATGGTAACGGTTTCGTAAAGGGGTTATGTATGGTAAGTACAATTAAAGCTGCTTTAGGGCAGCTTTTTTTATGTTATACTATCGGGCATAAGGCATAGCCCTGGAAGCAATAAAGCGGTTCACAACAACCTATGAGGTCTGCCGCCGGGCATTTGCGGGCAGGAAGACCTGATAGCGTTTTTTGCAGGGGCTCGGCGCATTACCATGATTCCTGTCTTCCGCCGTGATTAAACTCATGAACAATTACGGATTGGGGATTATTGACGCAACGTCCCCCGCAGGAGACGTTGCTGGGAAAGAGGGAAAGAAGCATAAAACTAACAACTCAATTATTTAAATTTCCTGATGCTGACATGTGTATTATCGTCATCCTTGGTATTGCTGGCTTTTGAAATTTTTAATTCAATAATAGTATTACCTTTTCTGAATGCAATACCCGGTGCACCGTACATAGGCTTGCCTTTTACCCAACCATCCCGTTCATGGAGATTCCTTTCAAATTGAATTTGAACGGCTTCGGGTGTAACATCGGTCCCCGGGAAAAAATCAGTATAAAAATACTCGGTTTTAGTTTTATCTAATACAGCCGGCCGTACATATATGATGGCACTTTCGTTACGTTTGTTTAAATTTATTTTGCTTTTATATTTCTTGCCCGATATTCCCGAATCTATAAAACTGCCGATGGTATTCTTAAAGCCATTATCGAGGTCGGCTGCTATATCCTTTAGGTCGTATAAAAGTGATAAATTAAAAAGTGATTTACGCTTGCTTGCACTTCTTTCTATTCTTAAAATAACGCCGCGTAACCCACCCGAACTGATCATAAAACTGCTGCCGGTTTTAGCACAATTAAACAATATGCCTTGTTTGTTTTTCGATTCGATCTTTGTCCAGAAATTTATATCGTTTACCAGGCATTTTTCAAATGCCTTCGAAATTTCATAGTATTTTGTACTATCATTAGATAATTGCTGTTGAAAGTAAAATTCCCATTTTTCTTCATTGCGATAAATATATCCTTTGTAAATATCTGAAAAGCTATAATTTGCATTATAGGCTTTAAAGCCGTTGACCGTTTGGTATACATAATTCTGGTGAAAAAGAAAGTTATGTTCTGCACTATAATCTGCTTTTCTAATTTGAGAACAATAGTCGTACTGCGAAAAAGCGGTTCCGCAAATAAGGGCAAATAAGAACATTAATGCTGTATGTTTCATGTGCTAAATATAATTTTAATTAGTGTGCCACACAATACCCAATAGCCGCAACATGTACATGGAGTGTATGAGATAATAGCACTGGCTTTGGTTCGTATCCTCTTCTCAGGTGAGTCTCTCCTGCAGGTGCCGGTCTTAGGATGACAGTACCTGCCTGCCGGTAGGCAAGCTCGCAGTACTACTAAGCAGCAATGAGTCATGTTTTCCTTTCTTATTGACGCAACGTCCCCTGCGGGAGAAGTTGCTGAGAAACAGACTCGCCGTGCTAGGTAGCAACTATGATTTATGTTTCGTTTCCAATTAACGGCGAGTCCCAGGCCATCGCTGATTGCTCGTTTGGAGACTGAGAAGTAAAAGTGAGGTAAAGGAAAATATCACGGATACCATCAGCCGCCGAATACGTGTATACAGCAAACACAAAAAGGTGAATAAACGGTGAGCCTGCTGTAGCAGATTATTCAATTTGCAAGAGCAACTAATTCTTAAAACCAAAATTTACAATTATGAAATTAAAGCACTTATTCCTGCCTGTAATCTTCAGCTGTTTATTTATCAGCTGCTCTAAAGATGCCGAAGATTCGGTTAGAAGCGGCGATGTGGACCCCAAACTGATCGAAGGCGTTTGGCGGGAAACCAGTACCGGCTTAATAATCGCTATAACCGATGTTGGTAGCGCCGCAGGGGGCAAAGGTAGAATTGTTAACGTTGGTACGGCTTACCCTGCCTCTGCCAAGGATGGTTACCCCATGACCGTTATTGAGTATAAAAGCGGAAAATACTGGGATGCCTACAACAATACCTTTACCCCACCCTCTTCCTGGAGTCCGAGCCACATCATTGGTCTTGCAATGAATGAAAGTGGTAGCCAGTTTCTAATTGGTACTGCAATTTATGTACGGCAGTAGCTACTGATACGTTAATTTATTTTCCCGTAGTCTGGTCCGTGTGCTCACGGACCATTTTTCTCAGAACCCGTAACTTTCGGGAGACGTTGCCTGTAAAGAGTCAGGTCGCAAACCATCACTCATTGCAGGTTTGAAACTGGGCAGTATTTATTTCTTCTTTGCAATTGACCACATTTTATTTTTGCTGCTTTTAAGTTTTGTAATTTCTTTCCCACGCAGCTTATCCCATAAAGGCAGACCAGCCCATATTTCTACTTCGGCTGTTGTTCTCAGGCAATCCTTTAAGTCGCCTTTCATCACTTTATTGCTAAATGCAAATGTCCAAAGGTCAAGCTGGCCTCTTTCTTTTTCGGCTAAAACAGATTTAAAAAAGCCATGCGGCACAGGAACTTTGGTATCACCCTTGCCTATTACCAATATTTTTTCTCCTACCTCAAACAGGGGGCCGCAAATAGTATACACTTCTACATATTCTGCAGAAAGTGCTCTTACCTGCTCTTCCAGCGTCTTCCATATTCCCCGGTTAAATGCCGGCATTTGCGGACTCATATTCGAAAGCAAAAATGTTTCACTGTTATGGATGGTGCTGGCTCTTCTGTCGGCACTCGAAATAAGATGGCCCCGGTCGTATGATTTACCGGCAAATTTGCCTGAATAGTCATCCAGATCGGCTCTGAATTGTTCGGGTATCCTCAGGTCGGGTCTAAAATTGTTAAGCCGATCATCAATTTCAACTCTTTTATTATCGGGGTCTATAACCTCCATGGCCCAACGCGGCTGCCTGAACAGATACGAGTAGCCTACAATATATTGCCTGTTGAAAAGTAACTGATCAGCCATGGGTATACCATACCTGGTTTCGGGTCGTAGATTTGGAATTTCAATCATTACAAGTAATTTAAAAGTTAACGATTGGCTTTTCTTTAAATAAGATAAAATAAATATACATAATTA
>JBBKXU010000010.1:0-3522 GCA_037969645.1 Ferruginibacter sp.
TGGCAGGATACCACGCTCTTGTGCGAAAACAACATTAGAAATGATTGTCAATAATAAAGTACGAATTACCAATTTATAGATCATAGAGTCAAGTTTAATGGTAAAAATAGAAATAAAAGCAATTATATTAAGTACCGTGTAGTGGGTATTTTAGTGAGAAGGATTCGCCTCGGTACGTGGCTCACGAACCAGAATAAATAAAAATGGTTCGTGAGGCCCTTTCTCAGCAACGTCTCCTGAAGGGGACGTTGCGTCGGTACAATCAACTCCCATTCCTTCGCCTAAGTTCGTGGCTCAGTTATCGAAACAAGCGATAATGGTTTGTTATGCAAGAATCACTAAACCTTATTTAAATCTAAATATTTTACGATCTTGTTTCGCAGACGATTCCTTAATAGTGTGCTCAGCGGGTAATAAATAACGCCCAATGCAAGGAAGGCTAATCCAAGAATAAAGAATAACTTATCAACGTTTGTATTTGATACCGCTATTAAAGAAATAACAACTCCAATTAGCGTTGACAGAATAGAAAAAACCGGTAAAAAAGAATTAGGTTTTACTTTTAGTTTTAACAAGGTACCTTTTTCTCTTTTTGAGATTATTCCATATAAATAAGCCGCTTTTCTTTTTAAATTGGGCATATCCCAACCCATCACAATCCATGTATCATAAACCGTAAATTCATTTTCGCTGGTAAGTCTTCCTGCTACACGTAAAGTGCTTTGTTCAAACAGGTCTTCAATCTTTTTCTTTAAACGCTCTTCGTTCAAGTTCGAAGCGTAACTTACCTCCTCGGTATTTAGCAATATCTGTACTATTTCCATTTTAAATGAGGTTTACTTTTTTACATAAAAACTAACGGACGGGGCTTGGCCAGATCTGCAATGTCAGTTTTTTATTTAACTCTGCAAGAACATTCGTTGTGCTCACTGATGTATTTAATTGATTCTATACAAAGTACTTTCAATGCTGTTATATTGATGTCGGAAAGTTTTTTTACATAAATGCAAGCTTTACTCATTTTGAATTTACCGAGGTCGGCTAATGCTAAATTACTTTTGTCGGTGTCAGAATATACATAAAGCGTAAGTGCCGGTTTTCTTGGCGAAAGTCCAAGAACTGGTGCATCACCTTCGTGTCCGCTTGCATATTTATAATGATAGTTACCAAAACCAATAATGCTTGGTCCCCACATTTTAGGTTCAGCGTCAGACCAGTCTTGCATTAGCTCAATAAGTTTAAAACTGTCCGCCTTTTTCTGTTCGTTGTCAACGTACGAGTTTATAAAATCTGTGACATCTTGCCCAGTGTAAGTTGTCTTTGTTTTTGCCATTCGTTCTTCATTTTATGTGCTTGGTTTCTAATTATATGCAATAGGCCGTCAGTCGTGTAAGGTAAGGCACCAGACTTATTCGCCGCTGGTTAAAACCCAAGCGGCGGCAATATAGCAACTTCCCTACGTCGGCAAGCGCAAACTTCCCTGCGGGAGACGTTGCTGAAAAAGAGCATTGTCTTTGACTATTTGTGTTTAAGATGCCAACCTTCAAATGGTTTTACCGTTGCACAGTTAGGCCCACCATCTCTGCCAGTTCCAGGAACAATAGCCAGCAATATAGAATTGCCCGATAATGAATCAATGTTGTGCCAAGAAATTCCTGTTAATGGAATTTTAAGTCGTCTCGACCAAATGGTATCAGATTGACCAGCTGTGGTTCCTATGTCGATATACACAAATTTATTATCTGTAGGGCCCTGCACAAAACTCCCCGATAACTTTGGAAAAGTATCTTTTGATCTATCTCCTTTTACTTTGATTGTAAACGTAAAAGATAAATCGTTAGATATGGGAATTTGCTTTTGAATTGTTTCGTAATTGCTGCCTGATCCCTTTTGCAAACCAAAAACCACTTTTGGTGTAGGCTTGATAAGAATTATTTGAAGTGTTATTTCTGATTCCATTTTTTTACGAAGTTTCAATTAAATGGCGTTTAACGTGGCTTGGCGAAGTGGGGAATTGTTGCTCCCCCGATTAATCGGGGCAGGCCGTCCACCCCGGCAAACCGAAGTACAATGTATAATTAAAAGTTGAAAGTTTGTACAATTGCCTTGCAAAAAGGTGTCATACTCATACGCCGCTGGTTTAAACCTCCCGAAATAATCGGGACAGGCACGCGGCGGCAAAATAACAGCTTACCTAAGTCGGCAAAGTTCGTGTCATACGCAGGTTTTCCTGATATTCTAATGGGTTACAATTTGTCTGACACCCGTTTCATATGTTGTTGGAGTGAAATTAAAACGGGAATTAAATTTTGAGCTATCAAAAAAGTAGTCTCTGTCATATTGATACATCATTTCCGGCATTTCTCTCATTAGTGGTATAAATATCCCTAGGAGTCTCAGCATAAACATTGGTAAAACCATCACTTTTTTAGAAGTCTTCATTTCTTTGTTAAAGAGATCAATCCATTCCTGTCCTGTCAGTGTATTGGGATCAGTTGGTAAATGCCAAACCTGGTTAAATGCATCAGGTGTATTGCCTAAAATGGCCGTTGCTTTGGCTGCATCAGGAGTATAAATAAAAGAATGTTTTTTTGTTGTATCCATAAACCAGTTAGGTCTCTTTCCTTTAAGCAAATTTTTATAGACCACTTCTATAAGAAAACTTCTCTCATTATCAGGGCCATAAAAATCCGGAGCACGGGCAATTAAGGCTGTAAGGTTATTTGCTTTAACTTCATTCATCAACATTTCGGCTATTTCCTTTCTCACCAATCCTTTTTTACTTGGCGGATTGATTTCTGAATCTTCCACGATATGCCCTATTGATTTGATGTCGTACAAAAACATGTTATCAAAAAAAACTAATTTGGCATTATGTTTAATACAGGCGTCAATAGTTGCTTTCATTAGCTTGGGCCACTTATCCCTCCATACTTTTGTGTTGTAATCAAGTCCAACTACAAGATAAACTACACCAGAACCTTCAATAGCTTTGTCAACCATGGCAACGTCAGTTAAGTCTGCCGGAAATAATTCATCTGTTTCATTTACTTTCTTTGGATTGCGACTTACTAACCGTATTTGATTTGTATAATTTTTTAGTTCCTTTGCTAACACTTTTCCTATTGTTCCATTTGCTCCTAAAATTGTCTGTATCATAAATTATTTTTTGGATGATAATTTTTATTGAACCGGCTATAAGCTTGCGTATAACGGGCGAGGCTTGACTAACTGGGCGATTGTTGTTCCGCCCCGGCAAACCGAAGTACAATGTATAATTAAAAGTTGAAAGTCTGTACTAATGCCTTGCAGAAAGGTACCATACTCATACGCCGTTGGTTAAAACCCCTGCGGCGGCAAGGTCAACGTCCTGCCCGCCGTGCACAAAACCTGCTGTTGGTTGCAGTGAAACTAAGTTTCAATTATTTTTTTTCGAGCTTGGTCGTATTCATCTTTCGTAATAAGCCCCTTATCAAATAAACTCTTAAGTTCGATTAACTTTTCTTCTTTTGATTTTTCGCC
>JBBKXU010000011.1:0-4567 GCA_037969645.1 Ferruginibacter sp.
TGGTTGCCGATGCCTTTGGCGCCAACCGCACACCCGAATGTTTTTTGTTTGATAAGAGTCTGGTCTTAAAATATCACGGCGCTATCGACGATAGCCCATCTGATGTAACTGCAATTAAACGCATTCACCTGCAGGAAGCCATTAATGAAATGGTTGCCGGTAAAGAAGTTTCGGTTAAAGAAAGTCGGAGTGTTGGTTGTACTATTAAGCGAAATAAGAATTAAGAGTTCGGAGTTTGGAGATGGGAGATAGGAAATGCTCAAAATTTTAGAAAGTGTTATAAACAAAATCAGTTTGTCGTCATTGGCAAACTGATTTTTTATTTACACTAATTATCTTGTAAGATTTAATGAGAACCGACTTAGATATTTAAGCAATCGCAAACATTTCTATTGCGGTTCATGCAATTTCGGATCATTGAAATGATCTGTAAGCCTGATATCCTTTCGTTTTACAAAATCCTTTTTCGAAACAGGAATATTAGTTTCGGAGTTTGAGATATAAAATTCTATCGTTGGCATTGTGCCATCCAAATCAAATGCTGCATAGCCAATTAGCTGTTCTGCTTTAACCACGTCTCCGGTATTTAACACCGTAGAGCCGAGGTTTGAATAGGTATAATACAGGTTATCCTTTTCAATAATCATCACTTTCATATGATCTATCCGGGCAATAACATTTACTTTTCCACCACTCACTGCAAATACAGCGCTGTCGCTCGACTTAAAACTCACAAACTCTTTTTTATCAATCGAATCACCTGCATACCATTCAATAATTTCCGCATCATTCATTGGCGCCACAAATTTGTTAATCGCCTGCCCTCCTATCGCCTCTTTTAAAGACGCTTCAAACTCCTCAGCACTAATCTGATCTTCAGTAAATTTTCTATAGCCGTTGCTGTTGTTTACAATAATGGTTGAGGGTATTGCACCACTCCACTTCACATCAATCGCCGGACAAAAATGATCGGCATTGGTTTCGTTAAGCCACACATGATTGGTATTGTAATTGTACTTTTTAATAAAAGCAGGCAACTTTACAGGTACATAGGTTGGCAGGTCTAAACTCACCAATAGCAGCTTTACTTTCTGTGTTTTATACTTCTCAACGATGCGGATAAAGTCGGGTATTTCCTCATTGCATGGTTTACAAAAAGTAGCCCAAAAATTAACCACATACACCGTATCATTTTTGGCCGAATAAGATTTCACTACATCCTCAATCTTCCACTTGGCAATAGTCTGATTTACAGCGGATTTCTGCGCCTTCACAGCCAATACAAAGCACATCAGCGTAAAAACAAATAGCAATTTTTTAATCATCCTCAAAAATACATAGAAATAGCTAAGGCTATCCTTGCAAAAAGTTAAAACAGTCTGTAAATTAGCTTTTGGCTAATCCCTCATTTCAGGTTAATTTTGCAGCCTGTCTGCCTTTCGCAGGCACAATTTCTAATTCTTAATTTTTAATTCATAATTGAACATGGCATACGACGTAATAGTACTTGGAAGCGGCCCCGGTGGTTATCCTGCAGCAATAAGAGCGAGTCAGCTCGGTAAAAAAGTAGCAATTGTAGAACGTGAAAGTCTCGGTGGCATTTGCCTTAACTGGGGTTGTATCCCAACTAAGGCATTATTAAAAAGTGCGCAGGTATATGAATATGCCAAACATGCCTTGAGTTATGGCATACAGGTAGAGAACCCATCTGCCAATTTCGGTGGTGTTATCACCCGCAGCCGCGGTGTAGCCGATAAAATGAGCAAGGGCATTCAGTTTTTAATGAAGAAGAATAAGATTGATGTAATTATGGGCAACGGCGTTTTAATTGCCGCCAATAAATTAGAAGTAACTGCCGCAGACGGCAGCAAACAGGTTCTGGAAGCTAAAAATATTATTTTGGCCACAGGCGGCCGGGCACGTGAATTACCCAGCATGCCAATTGATGGTAAAAAAATAATTGGTTACCGTGAAGCTATGGTTTTACCAACCCAACCTAAGAGCATGATCGTTTGCGGAAGCGGCGCCATCGGTAGCGAGTTCGCTTATTTTTATAACAGCCTTGGTACAAAAGTTACTATGGTAGAATTTATGCCAAGACTGGTTCCTGTAGAAGATGAAGACATAAGCAAAGAGCTGGAAAAGAATTTTAAAAAGCAGGGCATGACCATCATGACCAATAGCGAAGTGTTGAGTGTAGATACCAGCGGTGAAGGCGTTAAAGCAAAAGTTAAAACCCCAACCGGCGAAGAAACGCTGGAAGCAGATGTTTTATTAAGCGCTGTAGGTGTAGTTGCCAATATAGAAAATATGGGCCTGGAAGCCCTCGGCATTAAAACCGAAAAAGGAAAGATTGTTGTAGATGTAAACGGGCAAACAAACGTACCTGGCATTTATGCCATTGGCGATTGCACACCCGGCCAGGCGCTTGCACACGTTGCCAGCAAGGAAGGTATTAATGCCGCCGAGCATTTATGCGGTCACCACCCCGAGCCAATGGATTATAACAATATTCCCGGCTGTACCTATTGCAGTCCGGAGATTGCCAGCGTTGGTTATACCGAAAAAGCGGCCAAAGATGCCGGTTACGAATTAAAAGTTGGTAAGTTTCCATTTATTGCCAGCGGTAAAGCTGTTGCTGCCGGTGCTACTGAAGGTTTTGTAAAAGTGATTTACGATGCCAAGTACGGCGAGTTTTTAGGCTGCCATATTATTGGCGCCGGTGTAACCGATATGATTGCCGAAGCTGTAGTTGCCCGCAAACTGGAAACCACCGCCCATGAAATTTTAAACGCCGTACACCCTCACCCAACTATGAGTGAAGCGCTTAAAGAAGCAACAGCAGTTGCTTATGGCGAGGCTACGGATATTTAACCCAGAACGGAGTCGAAGGGGCATACACCGAAACACCGAGCGAAGTCGAGGTGTGATTTATAAAACGAAAATCTCAACAAATATTTTAAATCCCATTGTTATGATGGGATTTTTCTTTGGGGCCATGCCTTTGTGCTACTATTAAGCTTCATTGGCGTCGCACTCTTGTACTATATATCTTTATTGAGCTTTTAACAAAGCGTAATTGATAATTTTAATAAATTGCA
Source organism: Ferruginibacter sp. (assembly GCA_037969645.1). Lineage (GTDB taxonomy): Bacteria > Bacteroidota > Bacteroidia > Chitinophagales > Chitinophagaceae > Ferruginibacter. The sequence goes on from JBBKXU010000011.1 coordinate 3,102, forward strand.
TTGGCGTCACAGTTTTTAATAAAATTTGGGTTGATTATAGATAATTGCGCCAATACAAACGTTGTACGCCATTTTAGATGAAACAAATCATCCCTTTATTCACACTTCTAATTTACTGCTCCTGCGGAGGCCAGAGCGAAAAGCAAACAGCAACTCAAGACAGACACACGCTTGTAGGTGATAGTATCGGAAACACAATCGAGGCAAAGACTAATCTTACTAAAAAAACTAACCCGCAAAATAATTTACTTCAATGGGAGAAGCATCATGACTCCCTTAGAAATGAAATCCTAAAACGCAAAGAAAATATTATGTTAAGAAATAGTTTTTTGCAAGAATTCTACATCAGAAATGTTGTCAGTGTTTTAAAAGACAGCCTATTCATGAAAATCCCATTTAACCTCCACGGACCTGATTGCGGAGCACCAGATTGTTATTCGACTGACATCAGTTTTAGTTTCAAACTTGGCGACAGTTTAATATTTCCAAAAAACATACAATTTTACGAACACGAACACGGCTGTATTGACAAGGAAAAAAATTTAACAGGCAGTTTTCAATTAGTTGAGCAGACCGACAGGCACGTAATATATCATTCAGCCAAATACAAAAGGACATTGGTTTTATTTAGTTCAAATGCCGAAAACGGAACATCAGCATTCTATTTTACCCAAGTTGGACAACATAAAATCAATGGGAAAAATGTATATAATATCACTGAAGATTATAACGAGGAAGATAAGCAGTCAATTTATCCATTTACAAGCTGGGTTTTAACAACAAATGAATATGGAAATTTTATAAATAAATAGACCGAAGAAAAACTTCGACTAACTCGGGGTTTCTTCTCTAAATTAGTGCTACGCCGACTGCAGCAACCCCTTTAGGCTTATTACCGAATAATTCTTATATTGGATAAAGCCTGATAAATAATTAAGCGACCTATCCTGCAATTAAATAAAACAAACAGCAAACCATGAATGTATTTTTAAGCTATTCTAAAAAGGATTTCTTTTTTGCCGAGCTTATGGAAATTAAACTTGAAGAAGCAGGTATTAAAGTTTGGCGTGACAAAGGCAGTTTGGTAGCCGGCACCGATTGGCAACAAGGCATTGAAAGAGGTATATCAAATTGTACCGCTGTGCTGATTGCATTAAGCGAAAATTCCTCCGGGTCGGCATACGTAACGTACGAATGGGCTTACGCTATTGGAAAAGGCAAAACGGTCATTCCGTTAAAAATAGGCCCATGTAATTTTCACCCAAGGCTCGAGTCTATTCAATACCTCGATTTCAGCAGTTCAAATTCACTACCATGGGATTTGCTGATTGAACGCATTAAAGAAATTGAAGTGGATGCCGACCTAAGCTCATTTGATGCAAAAGCTTTTATTGCAAAGCCAACTGATACTGACAGCGTTCATGTAAAGTCAATTCTAAATTATTTAAACCAGCATGGCTTTCAGA
>JBBKXU010000012.1:0-3895 GCA_037969645.1 Ferruginibacter sp.
CTAGTTCATTTTGTCTTAATTCATCTTTAATTTTCATTTCGTCCAAATCATGAATACTTCCATCAATTTCAATAACCAGTTTTTTAGAATAACAATATATGTCAACAATATAAAATGAAACTGGATGTTGCCTTCTGAATTTTATTTCAGGAAAATATTCTTTCAATTTACCCCATAGAATCATTTCAGTTGGTGTAACATTATTTCTTAACTTTTTCGCCTTTTCAAAAATTAAACGTCCGGCTCCATAAAACATGTTTGCTTTCATATCCATTTCGACTTACGAAATAAAAAAATCTGTGCAATATCAGAGTCCAAAATTCCCCCTTTAGGGGGCGGAGGGGGTTTTCAACACTCACTTAAACTCAACGGCACATTCACCGCTAATCCCCCATCGGCAGTTTCTTTGTATTTGTGGTTCATATCTAAAGCTGTTTGCCACATGGTTTTAATAACACCATCTAAGCTTACTTTGGCAAAATCCGGCGAGCTTTGCATAGCCAACTGGCAGGCGGTAATGGCTTTTATAGCCCCCATGGTGTTTCTTTCGATGCAGGGAATTTGAACCAGCCCCCCAATAGGGTCGCAGGTCATGCCTAAATGATGCTCCATGGCTATTTCAGCAGCCATTAAGGCCTGACGCTGGGTTCCACCCAAGCACTCGGTAAGGGCTGCAGCAGCCATAGCGCTGCTAACACCAATCTCGGCCTGGCAACCACCCATAGCGGCAGAAATGGTAGCACCTTTCTTAAATATGCTGCCCACTTCGGATGCTGTGGCTAAAAACTGAACTATTTTTTCCTCAGAATCTCCATTACAAAAAGCAATATAGTATTGCAGTACGGCAGGTATAACACCTGCTGCACCATTTGTGGGTGCTGTAACAACACGTCCAAAACTGGCGTTCTCTTCGTTTACCGCAAGGGCAAAACAACTAACCCAGTCTAAAATATAGGCGAAATTATTGCCGCCCTGTTTTACTAGTTCAAGCCAGCTATCGTAGTCGGTGTATGCTTGTCCATTTATCAATTTTTTATTGAGTCCACCGGCACGGCGTTTTACCTGCAAGCCGCCGGGTAAAATACCATTAACATGGCAACCGCGGTATATACAGGCACTCATTACCTTCCATATCTTTAAAATGCCTGCTTTGGTTTGTTGCTCACTGCGCCAGGCAGTTTCATTCTCCAGCACAATATCGCTGATATTCATACCTGTTTTCATGCACCAATGCAAAAGTTCGGCCGATGAGTTGATGGGAAAAGGAAGATGCACATTAAAACTGCCCATCTCTACCTCGCCTTCTTTGCTTACAAAACCGCCACCAACCGAATAAAAGGTTTCGGAAAAAGTCTCGCCATTTATTAGCGTAACTAAAAAACTTAAAGCATTGGGGTGAAAAGGCAACGATTCGCCCATTAAAAACTCTATGTCTTCCGCAGGATCAAAATCAATTTCGTGTTTGCCAGTGAGCAATATCTTTTTCATCTGTTTGATATCGGCAATCTTGGCATCAATATTATTAACATCAAAACTCACCGGATCATCGCCGCTTAAACCTAACTGTACAGCAATATCAGTACCATGCCCCACGCCTGTTTTTGCTAACGAACCGTATAATAAAACACGAATTTCTTTTACATCATTCAGCAAATCCTTCTCTACTAAAGCATTGGTAAACCTTTGTGCAGCACGCCAAGGCCCAAGCGTATGGCTGCTTGAAGGCCCTATGCCAATTTTAAACATATCAAAAACCGAAATTGCTTCGTGGCTCACTTATTACTTATTTAGATCTAATATTTTATTGCACATCCACCAACTGAATGGCAAAAATGGTAATGGAGTTTGCCGGAATATTGCCAGATACATTAGCACCATAACCCAGCGAAGGAGGCAAATACAAATTCATGCTTCCGCCTTTTTTTATCAATGGCAATCCACGTTGCCAGCCCAGAATTAACCGCCCAAGGTCGAATGTTACAGCCGTAATGGCTTCATCAAATTTAAATCCATTGGTTAAATAGCCGGCATAGGTTACCGTGGTTCTGGTACAAACACCGGGAGTAACAGTTCCAGCGCCAGACGCAAAAATTTCGTAATAGAAACCGCCCGGGTGCAATATGGCGTTGGGGCGCTGAGCAGCAACATAGGCCTGCAAATTCGTCATTTCAGCTGCGGGTACTACCAAACTGGATTCGGTATAAGGGCAACCGCCACCGCTACTATCAGATTTATTACATGAAATCATTAGGAAGCTAAAAGAAAAAAGAAAAATTAATCGGGTGATCATAATAAAAGTTTATTTGTTTTTAATTTATTGATTTTTAGTTAGAGGCTCTGCCTTTTGAGCTTTATTTTGCAGTTCTTTGTAATACTGCTCGTTTACTTCCCATTTATACTGCATCCGGAAATAAGAAATAAAGATGCTGCATATAATTAAAGCAATTAGAATCGTTATCATGGAGCCGCTGATGCTGTTTGATATCCTGGTGTACCATTCGGGCAAAAAAAAGTAAACCACGGTAATCAAAAGCAAAACAGGTACAATGAATAAAAAAGCTATGGGTAAACCACTAATTATCCGGGCCGGAATACTGTTATGCTTTTCCCTTTCTATTTCCCAGTGCGTTATAAAATCTTTTTCTTTTTCCGAAAGCATCTTGCAAAACTAATGCAATTTGACAGTACTTTGTTATGTAGCGAATATCTTGTAGGTTTGTCAAGCTTAATTACACTGCATGAAAATAGAACATCTGCTGGTTCAGCATTTTTACCAAAGCCGGAAAATGACCTTACAGGGTATGGGAACCTTTACACTTTCGCCAGATTTTGTTATGCCCAAAGACACGGATAAGGATGCTGTAATACCTGAAAATGCGATTTCGTTTCAATACAATTTAAAGGCCACAGAAGACGATGCTTTAATCGATTTTATAGTGCAGCAAACCCGCAAAATGAAAGCGCTGGCTTCTGCCGACCTGGACTCTTATCTGGTGCTGGGCAAACAGTTTTTAAATATTGGCAAACCATTTAAAATTGAAGGAATGGGCATGCTGGCAAAAAACCAGCAAGGTGAATTGGAATTTAAGTTGGGCAATTCTTTTCATTCAAAAATGGAAATAGCGCCAATAGCCGCAAAAGATAAAATAATCAATCCTGAAATATCTTTTGCTTCGGAAACGAAACCCGCAGGCGGCAGCAAAAAGGGATTAGTGATAGCGGCATTAATTATAATGCTTGGTTTGGTTGGCACTACGGTCTGGTATTTTTTTATACGAAAAAACAATGGCGGGAAAAATATAGTAGTCAATACAGTGATTAACGATACACCGAAAACTGAAGCAATAAAACCCGATTCGGTTTTGCCGATAACTCCTAAACCGGTGGTGGCAACTGATGGATATACTTTTAAAGTGGTTTTTATGGTTACCGCCGACTCGGCTGCCGCAGCAGCCCGGATGAACGGGCTTATAAACAGAGGACACAAAGTAATTATGTACAAAAAAGATTCAGATTTTTACAAATTGGCTGAGCCATTTAAATTACCGCTTGCTGATACAACACATGTAAAGGATTCTTTAAACAGTTTCTATTTTTCGGGTAAGGGCTTTATAGAATTACAGTAGCATCTCCCCAAATTATAACCCGGTATAAACATGCTGCAATTTCTGCAAAAAAAATTGGTTTTTTGTTTTTGGATATTAGCCCTGCTGGATGTAGTTGGTATTTTGGCTGGTATTGAATTGCTGCATTTTATTGTAAAACCTTTACTGATCCCCGCTTTAATACTATTATTAGTCTATACAAAATCGGCGTTGCCCGGCAAAGGACTTTTGTTGATTGCTTTATTTTTTTCGTGGTTGGGCGATGTTTTCTTGCTTTTTGAGTATAAGCA
>JBBKXU010000013.1:0-2817 GCA_037969645.1 Ferruginibacter sp.
GGTGGCTTTTTTTAATTACTAAAAATAATATGATGAAAAAATTATTGACATTAATACCCGCTTTATTTCTTGGGCTTTGTTTAATGGCTCAGCCTCCAAAAGGTGATGCAAAAAAAGGAATGACATTTGGTGAAAAGACAACTGCCAAAGGAGCTATTGCCGCAAGCGAGTTGGTGGCTAAATTAACAGGAACCACGTCAATGGATGTAAAAATAAAAGGCAAAGTAACCGAAGTTTGTAAAATGGAAGGTTGTTGGTTGCGTATGGAAACAACTGAAGGTGCAACCATGATGATAAAAATGAAAGATCATTCATTTTTAGTGCCTTTATCAATGAACGGCAAAACAATTGTAGCTGATGGCGAGGCAACACTTAAGGAAACTTCTGTAGAAATGCTTAAGCATTACGCCGAAGATGCAGGCAAAAGCAAAGAAGAGATAGATGCCATAAAGGAACCTAAAAGAGAGGTTACTATGCAGGCCAAAGGCATTGTAGTATTGTAATTCTTATTCGAGATAATTTTAGCCCCCTGTAAAAGGGGGATTTTTTTGCTCATTTTTTTGAAAAAAGAGCTCTTTTTATCAATATTTCCCATACCTTTGCCGCCCCAAATAGTTCTTTAGTAGATATTATTGACTTGGGAGTCTTGACATAAAGTCTGGACGCTATCACCAAAAAAAGTAAAAAAATGGCAAAAGAGATCACCGGCTATGTCAAACTCCAGTGTAAAGGAGGACAAGCCAATCCGGCACCACCAATAGGACCTGCCTTAGGTTCTAAAGGTATCAACATCATGGAGTTCTGTAAAGCTTTCAACGGCAGAACCCAAGATAAACAGGGAAAAGTGCTTCCTGTATTAATCACTGTTTATGCTGATAAGTCATTCGACTTTATCATTAAAACTCCACCAGCTGCCGTTCAGTTAATGGATGCCGCTAAAATTACATCCGGCAGTAAAGAACCCAACCGTATTAAAGTTGCAAAAGTTACCTGGGCTCAGGTAGAAGAGATCGCCAAAGACAAAATGGAAGATCTTAACGCTTTTACAATCAATAGCGCTATGAGTATGATTGCTGGTACTGCACGCAGTATGGGAATTACAGTAGACGGAAAAGCCCCTTGGGAAAATTAATAATCAACCTAAAATTTGTAAAAAATGATTACGAAAAAAAGTAAAATTGCAAATACTAAGCATGATATTAATAAAGCTTATTCCTTAAAGGAAGCTTCAACTTTAGTTAAAGAAGTAAATACAACAAAATTCGATAGTTCTGTTGATTTGCACATCAAATTGGGAGTAGATCCTAAGAAAGCTGATCAAGCCATCCGTGGTACGGTATCATTACCTCATGGAACCGGTAAAACAAAACGTGTATTGGTTTTATGTACGCCAGATAAAGAAGCCGAAGCTAATGAAGCAGGTGCTGATTTTGTTGGTTTAGATGAATTCATTACCAAAATCGAAGGCGGTTGGACAGATATTGATGTAATTGTAGCCACTCCGGCAGTTATGCCTAAGATTGGTAGATTAGGTAAAGTGTTAGGTCCTCGTAACCTGATGCCAAACCCTAAAACTGGTACAGTTACCAATGATGTTGCAGGCGCAATAGCTGATTTGAAAGGTGGTAAAATTGCTTTTAAGGTAGATAAAGTGGGTATCATCCACGCTTCTATTGGCAGGGTAAGTTTTGCTCCTGAAAAAATCGCAGAAAACAGCCAAGAACTTATCAATGCTGTGGTTAAATTAAAACCATCTTCAAGTAAGGGAACTTATTTAAGAGGTGTTAGTATGGCCAGCACAATGAGTCCGGGTATTGCAATTGACACAAAATCTGTTCAAAACTAATCCACTGCTTTTGCTAGGGATGACAAAAAATAATTGATATGACAAAACAGGAAAAAAATGAAGTGATTGAAGTATTGAAAGGCAAGTTTGCCCAGTACAACAACTTCTACATAACCGATACAGAAAGCTTAACAGTAGCCCAGGTTGGCAAATTACGCAACCATTGCTTTGATAAGCAGGTAGAAATGAAAGTGGCCAAGAACACGCTTATTAAAAAAGCACTTGAAAGCTTAGATGCTGAAAAATACAGCGGCGTTTTTGATTCACTGCACCAGGTAACCGCCCTGATGTTCAGCGAAAACCCGAAAGAGCCGGCTATGATCATCAGCAGCTTCCGTAAGGAGAACAACAACGAAAGGCCTTTGCTGAAAGCAGCTTTCATTAATGGCGATGTATTTGTTGGGAACGATCAACTGAAAGCATTAACCCAAATCAAAACCAAGAATGAATTGATTGGTGAGGTTATCGGATTATTGCAATCTCCAATACAACGTGTATTAGGCGCTTTACAAAATAAAGATGCAGAAAAAGCTGAGGAAGCAACGCCAGTAGCGGAAGTTGTTGCAGAAGCACCAGTTGCAGAAGCTCCGGTTGCAGAAGCTCCGGTTGCCGAGGCGCCAGTTGCAGAAGCTCCAGCGGCTGAAGCAGCACCAGAAACACCAGCAGAAGCAGCACCGGAAACTCCGGCCGCTGAAGAAGCTAAAGGAGAAGATGAAACACCTCAGGCTTAATTAAAGCTGAAGGGTAATAATTTTTGAAATTAGCTAGTTAGCACATCAGCGAATTAGCTTATTAAATAGGACAACAATTTTTTAAAAACGCTCCGACGGACCCGCAAGGGCATGAAGCCGGAAAAAAACAAACATTATGGCAGACGTAAAAGCATTAGCTGAAAACTTAGTAGGCTTAACAGTAAAAGAAGTACAGGAATTAGCAGAATTTTTAAAATCAGAGTATGGTATTGAACCAGC
>JBBKXU010000014.1:0-5260 GCA_037969645.1 Ferruginibacter sp.
TACGTACACTAAGCCTTATTGAGTTAAAGGAATATTTTGAATCCATCGGTGATAAAAAATTCAGAGCCATACAAACCTATGAATGGCTCTGGAAGAAAAATGCCCGCAGTTTTGATGATATGAGCAATTTATCGGTTGAGCTGCGTAAAAAACTGTCTGACGAATTTGAATTAAATACCATGACGGTGGATACCACCCAGCACAGTAGTGATGGCACATTAAAATCGAGGTTTAAAACATTTGACGGGCATTTGCTGGAAGGTGTAATCATCCCCACCGAAAAAAGAAATACAGCCTGTGTATCTTCTCAAATCGGATGCAGCCTTGCCTGTAAATTTTGTGCAACCGGCTTAATGGACCGTAAGCGTAATCTACACTTTGATGAGATTTACGACCAGGTAGCTATACTAAATGAGCAGAGTGTAAAAATGTATGGCACCGGTATTACTAATATTGTTTACATGGGCATGGGAGAGCCTTTGTTGAATTACAGCAATGTATTAAAATCTATCGAACGAATTACAGCCAGCGACAGCATGGCCATGAGCCCTAAAAGAATTACTGTTTCCACTGCCGGCGTTGCAAAAATGATAAGGCAATTAGGAGATGATAAAGTAAGATTTAACCTAGCGCTATCATTACATGCTGCTACCGATGAAAAACGCAATACCATCATGGCGATTAATGAATCTAATAATATTGCCGCTTTAGTTGATGCGCTCAATTATTTTTATGAGCGCACCAAAAACGACATTACATTAGAGTATGTGCTTTTAAAGGGCGTGAACGACAGCATAGAAGATGCCGAAGAATTGGTAAAAGTATACCGGAAAATACCTACCCATTTAATAAATATAATTGAATTTAATACCGTTTCTGGCATTCCCTATTTAAAATCGGATGAAGACACTACACAGGCGTTTACAGATTACCTTGCAAAAAACCGGGTTAATGTAAGGGTACGTCGCAGTCGTGGTAAGGATATTGATGCGGCTTGTGGTCAATTGGCCAATAAAAAATGAGTTTAATATTTCGTTAACAATTCGTTTTAAACCTTAGAACTCCATTTCAGTCTATATTTCATAACAACTTAAAAAAAGTAAAGACATGAAAAAAGTATTGATTCCTTTGATTGCCCTATTTGCAATAGCAGCTACAGCGAATGCGCAGGACAAAATGGGTAAAAAAGGCCACCATAAACATCAGCAAAAAAGCATGATGGTTAAACAACTTAATTTAACTGATGCTCAAAAAACACAGGCAAAAGCCATTAATGAAGATGCCCGCAAAAAAATGCAGGAGCTTAACAAGAATGAAAATATTACGGTAAAAGAGCAGCGTAACAGAAAGGCCGCAATAATGAAAGAAAAGAAAAGCAAAATGGACGGCCTGTTAACTGCTGAGCAAAAAGCTAAAAAAGATGAGTTAAAAATTAATAAAAAGGCAGAAGGAGAACAACGTTATGCCCAGCGCATGGACAAAATGAAAACCAACCTGAATTTAACTGATGACCAAGTTGTTAAATTAAAGGCGCAACGTTCTGCCACACAAGCAAAAGCAGAAAAGATAAAGAATAATGAAGCTTTAAGCCGTGAGCAAAAGAATGAGCAAATGATGACATTAAAAGCTGATGCAAAAGAACAAAACAAAAAGATTTATACCCCTGAGCAATTGAAGAAAAAAGAAGATATGAAAAAGACCCGTGAAGGAAAATCAAGGGTTAGGAAATAATTAAATCCCCAATACCAGAAAAAGCCATTCCACCAAGGAGTGGCTTTTTTGTTGTCAATCACCGGTCAGAAGGGGCGTTGGACCGGTAAAAAACATATCTTTGCGCCTCACTACTGTTGTAAAACAGCAAAACCCATCTAAAATGAGCCAGTCGCCATTTCAAAAATTTCAAAAAAAGAAGAAAAACAGTGTAATTAAGGAAGAATTTCGCCAGGAAAAGAAAAAGTACCGTAAGGACAGGAATGCTTTTTTTGAGGAGAAGAAGAAAGAAGAATACCAGGCCCGTCAGGCAAAAAAAGGCGGCATGGCTACCAAAGCTGCGGATAATTTAAAGGGCAAATTTGCTACAAGTAAGGAACAAACTGGACCTGTAAAAGAGAAAGCCAGCGCCACAAATCAACCTGAAGTATTAAAACCCCGAGGCGCAGCCAAAACACCTCGCCAAAAATCGGCCAAAGCTATTGCAGCAAACGACAATACACCAACAGGAATCATGCCGCTGAATAAATTTATGGCACATTGTGGCGTTTGCTCACGTAGGGATGCAGTTGAATACATTACAGCAGGCAAGGTAAAAGTGAATGGAGAAATTGTAAAAGAGCCTGGCTATAAAGTGCTGGAAACCGACGAGGTAATTTACAATACTAAAAAACTATTTGTTACTAAAAACCTGGTGTACATCTTACTAAACAAACCGAAAGATTATATCACCACCACCGATGATCCGCAAGGGAGAAAAACGGTTTTGCAACTCATTAAGCAGGCTACAACTGAAAGGGTTTACCCAATCGGCAGGTTGGATAGAAATACTTCCGGCGTTTTATTGCTGACCAATGACGGTGATCTTACGCAAAAACTTTCGCACCCCAGCTACGAAATAAAAAAGATTTACGAGGTAAAATTAGATAAGCCACTTACCAAGGGCGACTTTGATAAAATTGTAAAAGGGCTGAAATTAGAAGACGGCGAAATTTTAATTGATAGTCTGGCTTATGCCGATAGTAAAGACAAATCTATCATCGGTATTGAACTGCACAGCGGCCGCAACCGTATTGTACGCCGCATATTTGAGCATTTGGGTTATGATGTAAAAGGATTGGATCGTGTGATGTACGCCACCCTTACCAAGAAAAATGTAGAGCGCAGCAAATGGCGTTATCTGAGTGACAAAGAGATTCGCCTTTTGAAATACATGAATACTTCCAAAAAGAAATAAGCAGTGAAAAAGTATAGTCCCGAAATAATTTTTGAGAATGATTCATTTGTAGCTGTAAATAAACCGGCAGGCCTTTTATCTATTCCTGACAGGGAACAAACTCAGATTTCGCTGAAAGATATTCTAGTGGAAAAATATGGCTCAATATTCACCGTGCACAGATTGGATAAAGACACCAGCGGCATTATCATCTTTGCAAAAACAGAAGATGCTCATAAATATTTTTCACAACTTTTTGAGGAAAGAAAAATTGAAAAATATTATCAGGGACTAGTGCACGGAATACCTGCAAATAAAGCAGGAACTATTGATGCGCCTATTGCCGAACACGGCGTACAAAAAGGCTTATACATTGTACATCGCCGGGGAAAACCATCTGTAACCGATTATGAAGTTATAGAACAACATAAATTATTTTCTCTACTCAAATTTCAATTGCATACCGGGCGTACGCACCAGATAAGAGTGCATTGTCAAAATATTGGTCATCCACTAACGTGTGATGAACTGTATGGAGATGGCAAGCCTGTTTTACTATCTTCTATTAAAAAGAAATTCAAACTGAGTAGACATGACTATGAAGAGCGACCGATGCTGAATAGGTTGGCCTTACATTCTTACCGTTTAAAATTTACTGATGCCGATAGAAAGGTTATTGACTTGGAAGCTGAGTTGCCGAAAGATATAAGAGCGCTGTTAAACCAATTGTCGAAGAACAGGTAATTTATTTTTTAGATGAAGAAGCCCTGTTTAATGCATTTTTCCCAAACCGGTCTTTTACATTATCTATGGCTTTATAAAGCCCTGTTTTCTTTTCCAAATCATCGAACAGGTTAGTTTGAATAGCATCATTAGTAAGTTCACTTAATCTTACGCCCAACAACCGTACAGGCTCCCCTTTTTTATATAATTTATCAAACAATTCTTTTGCAATGGGAATAATCTCATCATCTGCACAGGTATAAGGCACGGTAGTTTGGCGTGATACAGTTTCAAAATCTTGATAGCGAATCTTAACAGCAACACAGCCTGCCACTTTTCCATCTTGCCTTAATTCGTAAGCAATTTTTTCCGTAAGTCTTACCAGTTCACTTTTTAAAAAATCTACGTCAAGTTTATTTTCATTAAAAGTATGTTCCGATGAAACTGATTTTGCTTCATGATAAGCCGCTACAACTCCGTTGTGGATTCCCTGACTTTTATACCACAGATCAACGCCCCATTTACCCAATTTCTCCTCTAGTTCTTCTTTTGTTTTTTCGCTGATATCCTTAATGAAATTTATACCCATAGCCTTCAACACTTCGTTAGTATGATCGCCCACTCCAGGAATCTTACTCACTTTCATGGGAGCTAAAAATTCTTTTTCTTTACCAAAAGGCACTTGCAAATAACCATTGGGCTTGGCTTCGTCGGTTGCAATTTTTGCCATCATTTTATTGCTGGCCATACCAAAAGAAATGGGCAGTTTGGTTTCGTCCATTATCTGCGCTCTCAAATCAATTGTCCATTGCAGCGGATCGAAAAACTTTTTCATACCGGTAAGGTCAATATAAAATTCATCTATGGAGGCTTTCTCAAAAAGCGGCGCTTTAGCGGCAATAATTTGTGTAACCCAGCGGCTGTAACGGCTGTATTCTCCCCTGCTACCTCCCAATACGATGGCATGCGGACAAAGCTGTATTGCTTTACGGCTGGGCATTCCGCTGCGTACACCAAATGCCCGGGCTTCGTAACTGGCAGAGGTAACTACACCTCTGTCTCTACCGCCAACAAATGCTGGTTTGCCTTTATACTCAGGGTGATTGAGTAATTCAACCGACAAAAAAAATGTATCGAGGTCTAAATGTGCTATGATGCGTTCGGGGGTATTCACTCTATGAATTTAAGAATTATTCCACAGATATTCACTGAGTCATTCACAAAGATTCACAAAGATTTCTTTGTGTGGCTCCGTGCGGTCTTTGTGAAACTTTGTGGCACAAACTATTTATAAATCTCTAGCAATCCATCCGGCAGATTAACATAAACTCTTCGGTTTTTTGAATCCACTTTCTCTAAACTTTCTTCATGAATAGGAATCAAAGCTTCTTTGCCATTTAAAAGAATAGCGCATAAAACCTGGTGCGGTTGTTCAATCACTTCCAATATCTCACCCAAATCTTCTTCATCATTAATAATGTTAAACCCAAGCAAGGCAATGGGTGAAGATTTGGCGGCGAATTTTTTAAAATCTTCTTCGGTAAGCCAAACTTCTTTAGGTGTAAGTTTACGGGCTGTTTCCAAAATGTCTACGCCTTCGAGTTTTATCAC
>JBBKXU010000015.1:0-3440 GCA_037969645.1 Ferruginibacter sp.
CAGGTACAAAAAGTATGGGGTGCACCTATGGCAGGCTTTTTTACTTATGGAGAATATGGAAAATCAAAAATCGGCAAGAATGAATTTCATAACAATGCCTGTTGTGTAGTGACATTAAAAGAAAAATAAATGAACCCACATCTACAAACAATTCTTGAATTCATTCAGCAAAACGAGAATTTAACTGCTGAAGAAAAAGATGCTTTACTAAAAGCAGCAAAGAAAGTAAAGAGCGATCTTGAAATTGCTGAATTCAAACTGGAGAGAACTGAAAAAGTAAAAAGAACAACAGCTATTCTTTTAGAAGAAACCATTGAAGAACTGGAGCAAAAAAGAAAAGCAGTTGAACAACAGAATAAGGAACTTGAAATTGAATCTGCCTTAGAAAGGGTAAGAACGGTTGCTATGGGCATGAACAAAGCAGATGACCTGATGAATATTTGTAAACAACTGTTTAATGAGTTGCAGTCATTAGGTTTTGGTGATTTAAGAAATACCATGATTCATACATTCTTCGATGAAAGCATGTATTTTGTTAATTACGATTTTTCTACTGCAACCGGCGAAAGCACCTCTTCTATTCCTTACCATGGCAATCCGCTCATGGAAAAATTCATAAAAGATATCCGGAAAGAGACTGATGCATTTTCTGAACTTGCCATTGCTGGAAAAGAACTGGAAGACTGGAAAACCTTCAGGAAAGTTAATGGAGAATATGATGATCCCCGGCTAAATGATATTGAGGCATTATACTATTATAATTATGCTGTAGGCGAAAGTGGTATCGGCATATCTACATACAGTGCCATCAATACTGATCAGTTAAATGTTTTGAAACGGTTTAGGAATGTATTTGATCTGGCTTATAGAAGATACGAGGACATTACAAAAGCAGAGGCACAGGCAAAAGAAGCAATCAAACAAGCCTCACTGGACAGGGTTCGTGGCCAGATCGCCAGTATGCGGTCGAAGGAAGACCTTCAACGCATAACGCCACTCATCTGGCAGGAACTTACACTACTGGGTATTCCTTTTATCCGTTGCGGTGTTTTTATCATTGATGAAGAACGTGCCATTGTGGAAGCCCACCTGGCATCACCCGATGGCCATTCATTGGGCGCCTTACATCTTGATTTTGATGCCAGTGATGTAACAAATAAAACAGTAGCCAATTGGCGTAAAAAAGAAATATTCCTGCAGCACTGGAACAAAGAAGAATTTCTGCAATGGACACAAACACTTATTGAACAGGGGCAGGTACAAAACCAGCAAACATACCAGGGAGCAACGGCTCCACCTGAATCACTGGACCTGCATTTTGTTCCTTTTACACAGGGCATGCTCTATGTTGGCAATACCGATCCGCTCACAACAGATGAACTTAACCTGGTACAATCGCTTGCAGATGCTTTTGCCATTGCCTATGCACGTTATGAGGATTTCAGCAAACTGGAAAAAGCAAAAGAAAGTATTGAAACTACATTGTCTGAATTGAAAGCTACGCAGTCGCAATTGATCCAATCCGAAAAGATGGCTTCGCTTGGCCAACTCACCGCAGGCATCGCTCATGAAATACAAAACCCATTAAACTTCGTCAACAACTTTTCGGATGTAAGTACAGAGTTAGTGGATGAGATGAATGAAGAAATAGACAAAGGAAATTTAGAAGAAGCTAAAGAGATAGCGCAGGATTTAAAAAGTAATCTGGAGAAAATAAATCATCATGGCAAACGGGCTGGTGATATTGTAAAAGGAATGTTGCAGCATAGCCGCACTAGTAGCGGACAGAAAGAACTCACCGATATTAATGCACTGGCAGATGAATACTTGAGATTGGCCTACCACGGACTAAGGGCAAAAGATAAAACCTTTAACGCCGCAATGAAAACCGATTATGATGAAAACATCGGGTTGATAAAAATTATTCCGCAGGATATTGGCAGGGTAGTTTTAAATCTGATTACCAATGCATTTTATGCCGTTACAGAAAGAAAGAAATTGCACCCCGAAGGATTTGAACCGGTAGTTTCCGTTTCAACAAAAAAAGCCGGCGATACTATTGAGATAAAAGTTACTGACAACGGCAACGGCATTCCTCAAACTGTTGTAGATAAAATATTTCAACCCTTCTTCACCACCAAACCAACAGGACAAGGAACTGGATTAGGATTGAGTTTGAGTTATGATATTGTAAAAGCACATGGAGGTGAGCTAAAGGTAGAAACGAAAGAAGGGGAAGGCTCAACATTTATTATTCAACTGCCTGTATAAAAATAATAGTTATGGATGAGGTAAAAGAAAAATCACTCAACGATACATACCAGAAGGTTATTTATGTTGGATTTAAATCAGATCAACCTTTGGATATTCTTGACGAGATGGCTGTTGCAGATATAATGGGATTTGGTACTACCATAGACGAAAAAATACATTCACTCTCAGATTTTCGTAACCTAATAAAAGCACAAAGAGAACAAAGCGAGGGTATTGAAATGGAATGGATTTTTGTACCAGTGCATCATCGGTTATCAGCAGATGGTAATGTCGCTGTATTTGCCGATGATGTATCCGCAACATTTACAGTTAATAACGAGGCCATTAAAATGGATATGCGGTTTACGCTTGTATTAGAATTTCTGAATAACAAATGGATGGTCGTGCATTTTCATACTTCAAAACCCGAAAATGTACTCAGTGAAGCGGAAAATTACGGAATAGAAGACTGGAAACAAAAAAATGCCGAATTGGAAAAAATAGTGGCACAAAGAACATTAGAACTTACTAAGCAAAAAGAAGAATTAGAACATACGCTGCTGGATTTACGTAACACACAGGCGCAACTAATCCAATCCGAAAAAATGGCTAGCCTTGGAGAACTCACCGCAGGCATTGCCCATGAAATTCAAAACCCATTGAATTTTGTTAATAATTTTTCGGAAGTGAATAAAGAATTAGTAGATGAGTTACAACAGGAATTAAAAGGCGGAAAGATTGATGATGCGATTGAAATATCGAATGATATAAAAGCCAATGAACAAAAAATAAATCATCACGGCAAACGTGCTGATGCTATTGTAAAAGGCATGCTGCAACACAGTCGAAGCAGTAGTGGCAAAAAAGAGCCAACAGACATCAATGCGCTAGCCGATGAATATTTACGATTAGCTTATCATGGTTTACGGGCCAAGGATAAATCCTTTAATGCTACGATGAAAACTGATTTTGATGAAACTATTGAAAACATCAATATCATTCCTCAGGATATTGGAAGAGTTATTTTGAATTTAATTACGAATGCTTTTTATGCCGTGAATGAAAAAAAGAAAGCAGGTGCTGAAGTATTTGAACCAACTGTAACTGTTTCAACAAAGAAAATAAATGGGAAGGTGGAAGTGAGTGTAGCAGATAACGGCAACGGCATTCCCCAAAAAGTGTTAGAT
>JBBKXU010000016.1:0-9021 GCA_037969645.1 Ferruginibacter sp.
TATTAATACTACTTATTTATATAATCAACTACTATTACTAGGGCTGTTAATTTGTGGAAAGATAAAAAACAGCACTTGATGCAAAATTAAAACCTTTAGTTTATTAACCTTCATCCACAGGAAATTAACATTTAAATATTTAGATGGATAGCGGTAATTAGTAAGCTGTTAATAATACCTATGATTTATCCATTTTGTTTTTAACATCAGTTAGTAATTTTATCCGTGGAAAGAATAAATACATATTATTAAATTAACCCTGTTGATATTGGCAGGATAAATGATAGTTTAATAACAGCGCCGACTGGTATAAATTACCCGACCCTAAACTTTACTCATTTTACCCATAGTTTTCATTTGCAAAACCCGGGGTTATCAACAGCTATTCATGCTTATTAACAAATAGCTGTTAAAAACCCCTAAAAGACCCTAAACTCAACATGTATTATTATATATACTGCGGTATAGGCTGTAACATAATAGAATCAACAGCTGCCAAAAACCATATTTATATTCAATTTTACCCTATTTTTGCCGTCCAAATTTAATATAGAACAGATATGCAAATTATTCAGAGTATTCGTGATAAAGGAGCTGTATTAACAATAGTAGCAATTTCTCTTGCTTTAATAGCATTTATTTTAATGGATGCTAAACAAGATAATAATGGTCCGTCGGGTAACGACAGTATTGGTAAAGTAAATGGTAAATCTATCAGTGTAGATGACTTTAGTAAGAAAGTTCGGATTGTAGAAAATCAGGAAGAACAACAAAGCGGGCAAAAAATTACCAGTGCAAGATCGGCCCAAATTCGTGAGCAGGTTTGGAATCAAATAATTGTTGAAAAGGTTTTTTATGATGAAGCTGCTAAATTAGGCATTCAGTTTACTAACAAGGAGCTGGATATTTTCTTAAAAAGCGATGATCAATCAAATCCGTTTATGCAAGACAGGTCTATGGTAGATCCGGCAACCGGAAAACTTGACAGAAATAAGTTGACTCAGGCTCTTACAAACATTAAGAAAATGAAAGGTGAAGAATGGGAAGCTATTAACGAACAAATAGTTGAGCGTCCAAAACTTGCCAATGTTTCAACTAAATATTTTGCGTTATTAAATGCCAGTGCTTATTATCCAACCTGGATGGAAGAAAAAGACGGAAAAGAGAATAAAGCATTTGCAACATTTTCTTATGTGCAGATTCCTTATCAAACAATAAGCGACAGTGTTATTAAAGTAACTGATGCCGAAATTGAAAAATATGTAAAGCAACATAAAGACAAGTTTAAGCAGGAAGCCGGCCGTATGATTTCATACATTGGCTTTAGCCAGTTGCCAAGTTCAGCTGATAGTGCCAGAACGAGAACTGCGGTTGAAGCGTTAAAGAATGATTTTGCCAACGACGCAAATCCAAAAACATTTTTGGCCAGAAATACATCGGCCATTGATTTCGATACCAACTATGTTCCAAGAGCACAAATTCAAAGTGTAGCACTTGATTCAATTACAAGATTAGCACCAGGCTCGGTTTTTGGCCCATATGTAGATGGTAAAAATTATGTGGTTGCAAAAATGCTTGGTAGTAAATCTTTACCAGATAGTACCAGGGCAAAACATATATTAATAGCTACAGTAAATTCACAAACAGGCGAGCCAATATTAGAAGATAGTGTTGCTAAAAGAAGAGCTGACAGTATTTATAGTGCTATAAACGGCGGGGCAAACTTTTCAATTTTAGCTTTTCAATATTCGGCCGATGGAAGTAAGGACAAAGGGGGAGATTTGGGAACGTTTGGATATGGCGCTATGGTACCAGAGTTTAATAAATTCTGTTTTGAAAAACCAGTAGGATCAAGGGGTGTAGTAAAAACACAATTTGGATACCATATTATAGAAGTAACAAACCAGAAGGGATCTAACCCGGCATATAAAATAGGATTTTTAGCCAAAGAAATTTACTCCAGCGAAGAAACCATTAATCTGGCCAGCAATGAAGCCACCAAATTATCAGCAGAAAAAGACCTAAAAAATCTGGAAGCCTATTTGAAGAAAAAAGGATTGTCGAAAACGACGGTACCAAATCTAATAAAAGAAAACGATTCACAAATAGGACAGTTGCAAGATGCAAGACAATTAGTGAAATGGGTGTTTGAAGCTAAAAAAGGAGAGGTAAGTGACCCAATGCCTGTTGGTGACCAGTTTGTGGTGGCTATTGTTGACAAAGTTTATGAGGAAGGTACACAGGATGTAGAAACAGCAAGATCGCTGGCCGAAAATTCAGTGAGAGAGGAAAAGAAAGCAGCAGAAATTATTAAGGCACTGGGAGCAAATCCAACATTGGAAAGTGCATCGGCCAAATACGCAATTGAAGTATTAATTGCCGGAGCAGATTCTTCTGTTACGTTTAAATCTCAGATTTTAAATGCAATTGGTAACGAACCAAAAGTAACAGGCGCATTATTTAATAAAGCAAATCTTAATAAAGTGATTGCGCCAATAGCAGGTAAAGCGGGTGTTTATGTTGTTAAAGTTAACAATGTTGGCGAAAAAGCTGCAGATCCTTTTGAAGATAAGCTGCAAATGAACATTGAGCAGACTAACGCATTGCGTAATCAGGCAGTAGCAAACTGGTTTGAAGGCTTGCGTAAAAAAGCGACTGTTAAAGACAGCAGAAGTAAGTTTTATTAAAATTAGCTAACAGATATTTTACAGCCATCAGAACAAAACTGATGGCTGTTTTGTTTCAACAAGTAGATACAGCGCAGTTAAAACTCAAAGAGCGAAGTTGTATCTTTGCAGTATGGATGAAGTAATTGTAAATAAGGTTTCGGAAAGCGGTCTATTAACGATAGATCTGGAGGAGTTTTATCCAAAAGAGGAAACTGCCGTTTTTGATATGAAGGAGCATTTGTTTATGGGCCTGATACTGAAAGAAAAAGATTTCAGGGAAACCATGAAGACAATTGATCTGTCATCTTATAAAGGAAGTAACGTAGCGCTTACCTGTTCAGCAGATGCTATTATACCGGTATGGGCGTACATGCTTGTGGCCAGTTACCTGGAGCCCTTTGCTAATGAAATTGTTTTTGGCGACAGGGATTTTTTACACAAAACACTTTTCTTAAAAAATATAGCAAAAATAAATACCGAAGATTACCGCGACAAAAGAGTGGTAATAAAAGGCTGTGGCGAATTACCTATTACCGAAACAGCCTATGTAGCCATTACTTTTTTATTAAGACCGGTGGTAAAAAGTATCATGTATGGAGAGCCCTGCAGCACAGTGCCTATTTATAAACAACCCAGAACACCGGTTGTTTAAAACCAGCCTCGCCGCCTGAACATTCTGATCATAGACAAAGGAATAAGTAACATTAACCCAACCGAAATAAAGAACCCCCACTTATTGTGCAAAAGCGGAATGGTTTCAAAATTCATTCCGAATATGCCACCTATTACTGTGGCCGGCGCAAGCAAACAGGTTACCACAGCCATTACTTTCATCACTTCATTCATTTTTAAATTTACATTACTCAGGTAGAGATCGTGTAAGTTCATCATCATATCCCGGTAGTTGTCGGCAAGGTCGTTGGCTTGTAAAATATGATCGTACACATCCTTAAAATATTTCTCCGTTTTTTCTTCAATTAATTCGCTTTCGGTTCTCAGTATGCCATTTACAAGTTCCCTAACCGGCGCCACACTTCTTTTAAGAACAATCATTTCTTTGCGTAGCAAATTAATTTTGGCCAAACTTCTTGTATTTGGATGGCGTACAATACTTTCTTCCAGCTCTTCAATTTTTTCTCCAAGCTGTTCCATCACTATAAAGTAATTATCTACAATCATATCAATTAAAGCGTAGTACAAAAAGTCGGCGCCGTTTTGTCTTATTTTGGTATTACTTACTTTTAATTTTTCTCTCAATGGGTTAAAAACATCCTTGCTGGCATCTTCCTGAAAACTAATGACAAAATTTTTACCCAACACAATGCTTATTTGCTCCACTTCAACCGATGATTCTTTTTCATTAAAATAAAGCATGTTCATCAACGAAAACAGCAAACCGTTTATTTCATCTGTTTTTGCACGCTGGCCCAAACTCAAAATATCTTCAATAATTAAATTATGAATTCCATAACGGGCGCAAATGGTTTCTACGTCTACTTTTCTCAAGCCATCTACATTTATCCAGGAAACCGCCGGCGTGTCCAGGTAGGGATAACTTTCATCAACCGATTTTAACTCCTGGTATTTAATATCCGTTGCGTTGTAATCAAAAACATATAGAACTGTTTTTTCAGGTTCTGCTCTATCGAATACAGCGGTTGGATTTACTTGCAATACTTTTTTTGTACGTAGAATTTCCAATGGGTTTAGTAAAGGATTTAAAAAGTAGGAAAGATATTTTTGAGCGCCCATAACGGTTGATTTAATAAGCCGAAGAAATAAAAAATGAATCTCATTGAAAATAAGAATTTTATTTTGGAATGAGGTCAAATAAAAAACCATTCCGGTTACCGGAATGGTTTTTTAATATATCGTTTACAATTCTTATTTGGCAGGTGGCGGTGGAGGAGCTGGAGCGTCACTGTTCCAAACATCACGGAACATTTTCCATTTTCCGTCAACCTCTTTCCACATAACAATGAATTTACCTTTATCTGCCGAGACATTGTCGGCAACTAACATGTCGTAAGTGCCAGTTTCAATAACACCCTCTTTGCCTCCAAAAACTTCTTTAGTGGTAATAACGATATTTTTAATACCCATTTGTATACCACCATTAAAGAAAGCGGTAATAGCAGCGGAGCCGCACATGCCCGGCATGTTGGGCGGGTTAATACAGGCATCGGCAGTATAACAGTTTACAAATTTTGTTGAATCGCCGGTTGCCCAGCTTTCGCCAAAGACTTTGTTACTTGCCTCAATCTGCGCTTTTGCATCATCTAGACTAAAAGCTGAAGCTTCTGTTTTTGCAGCTTCGTTGCTACATGCTGAAAAAAGAATTGCTATTAAAACAACTCCAAAAAATTTAATAAACGAACGTCTCATAAATTATATAGTTTAGGCAGTAAATCTACATAAACTAAAACAATAAAGCGATGTGGTTATTGGGTATTTTAATTATAACCCGATTGGCGTTTGCTCTTAAAGCCTCCGCTTTTCCCCCGGTTATTACCACCAAAATTCCGGCTGCGTTTTTGTTGCCCCTGCCCTTGTTTTGGCTGCGAAATAACTGGCCCGGATATTAAGTTGCTGCTTAATTCGTAAGGATGATTTTTAACAATCGGGATACTAATACCAATCAGCTTTTGAATATCTTTCAACTCACTTCTTTCATCTGCATCGCAAAACGAAATGGCAATACCGGTGTTGCCGGCACGGCCTGTACGGCCTATACGGTGAACATAAGTTTCAGGAATATTTGGAAGTTCGTAATTGAAAACATGACTTAACTCGTCGATATCTATACCACGGGCAGCAATATCGGTTGCCACCAACACCCGTATTTTCCCGTCTTTAAAATTGCCCAAGGCATTTTGCCTGGCGTTCTGCGATTTGTTACCGTGGATAGCAGCGGCCGTTATTTCGTTACGGTGTAAAAATTTCACCACTTTATCGGCACCATGTTTGGTACGGGTAAAAACCAACGCTGTAACAATGTCGCTATCTTTTAATAAATGCAAGAGCAAAATTGGTTTTTCGGTTTTGCCTACATAATACAAACTTTGGTCAATAGCATCTACTGTTGATGATGCAGGCGTAACCTCAACCTTAGCAGGATTAGTTAATAATACATTAGCCAGCTTTTGAATTTCGGGAGGCATGGTTGCAGAGAAAAACAAGGTTTGTCTTTTTTCCGGCAACTTGGTGATTATTCTTTTTACGTCGTGTATAAAACCCATGTCCAACATACGATCTGCTTCATCCAACACAAATACTTTTAAGAACTTCAGGTCAATAAAGCCCTGACTTATTAAATCTAATAAGCGGCCCGGTGTAGCTACTAAAATATCTACTCCCCTTCTTAAAATATTGGTTTGATGTAATTGAGAAACACCGCCAAAAATTACGGTATGCGTAAGACCGGTATGTTTGCCATAAGCAGCAAAACTCTCGTCTATCTGAATAGCCAGCTCACGGGTTGGCGTTAATATCAGCACTTTTATTTTATGCGGACCACGTTCTTCGCCTTTATTTTTATACAAGAGTTGTAAAATAGGAATGGCGAATGCCGCTGTTTTACCGGTACCCGTTTGGGCACAGCCTAGCAGGTCACGCTGTTCTAAAATTAAAGGGATGCTTTGTGCCTGAATTGGCGTAGGTGTTGTGTATCCTTCTGTGCTCAATGCTTTCAGGATAGGATCTATAAGATCTAATTTTTTAAAATCCATTAAATGGTTTATTTGTTTTTTGTGTGGGCTGGCAAAGACGTTGCATTTTCTGAATCAGCAGGAAAATTTATTACCACATGGCCTGCAACAGGCTTATCGCTTAATTAAGGAAGTGGACTGCAAAATTACGCTTTTGTTTTTTAATGGTAGATAAAAGCTCATTTTGAACGCAATCAGCAGGTTATTATTTAAGCAATCCTTAAATTCGTGTATAAATTTTACTGATGTCAACCCTTACTATCACTACCATACAAAGCAATCTGATCTGGGAGGAAAAATCAGCAAACCTGCGCATGCTGGAGCAGAAGATCATGGGCATTGAAGAAAAAACAGAAATAGTAGTGCTGCCCGAAATGTTTAGCACTGGCTTTAGCATGAAACCCGAACAGCTTGCCGAAACCATGGACGGCGAAACGGTTGAATGGATGAAAAGGGTTAGTCGGGAAAATGGTATTGTGCTTACAGGAAGTGTAATTATAGAAGAGGAAGGGAATTTCTATAACCGCTTGATATGGATGTTACCCAACGGGCAATATGGCCATTACGATAAACGGCACCTTTTTGCTTATGGTGAAGAAGATAAACATTATAACGCTGGCAGTAAAAGATTGATAGCATCTGTAAAAGGATGGAAAATAAATTTGCAGGTTTGCTACGATCTAAGGTTTCCTGTTTGGGCCAGAAACAGGGTTTTCGACTCCGCTAAAACTCAGGAGAGCCCTTCTACTCCGGACAGGACTTTAGAATACGACGTTTTAATTTATGTAGCCAATTGGCCAGAGCGCCGCAGCCATGCCTGGAAGACTTTACTATGTGCCAGGGCTATAGAAAACCAATGTTATGTAGTTGGTGTAAATCGTGTGGGTAGCGATGCCAATAATATTTATTACAGTGGCAACAGTTTAATTATTGATCCGCTTGGGCAGGTACTTTACCATATGGCCGATGAAGAAGATGTAAATACCATTACACTGCAAAAAGAAGTACTTGAAGATACAAGAGCCAAATTTCCTTTTTGGAAAGATGCAGATTCATTTAACATACAATAACCAATTGCTTATTGCCCGTTACTGATTGCCCTTTCCCGGATCATTTCCATCACCACTTTCATTTTGTAGTCAACATTATTTAACAGCGCATTGTAATTGGTGCCGATATAAATATCAGGCTGCACACCTCTGCCATCTTTTGGTACGTGATTATACTGCACCAGCCGGAACAGCGGCAGTCTTACTCTTAAATGTGTATTAGGAAGCGTAATATCCGGAATTAAAATGCCGTTGTTGCCGTGCCAGCCGCCGCCTGTTTCTTCTCCAACCAAAAGCACGCCGGGCTGACCTTTTACGGCATTGCTGAACAGCGATGAGGCCGAAAAAGTTCTGCCGTTTGTAAGGACATACAAATTACCGCCGTAATGATTTGCTTTTTTGGGCTTGTTTATTTTTCTTTCCCAATGCCCGAAATGGTAAAGCCCATCATCCCCTTTTTTAGTAAGAAAAAAAAGACCGAGGTTATTTACAAAGCCCTGCTTAATATATTTTGTATACGGTCTTAAGGATTTAGCAACAGCAAATGAAGTATCAGCCACTTTAAAATTAACGCGGCTTACATATTTGGTTAATAAAGTAGATAGCCGGATTCTTCCGCCGCCATTACTTCTTATATCGAGCACCACATTATCTATCCCGGTTTTATTTATGTACCTGAACGTTTGCCTGAAAAACCCACGCAGGCTGCCAGAAGAAAAACTGTTGACTGTTATAATGGCTGTATTATTTGTGGTATCAACCGCTAATGATCTAATATCAAGTAGCCTTTTTTGTCTGCTTTCTTTTTTATCCTTCTTCTCTTTTTTTGCAATGGTGACCGGCTTCATTCTTTTGCTGCTGTCTTTGCTGTTATTAATAACCGGAATATTGATGAGCTGTTCTTTTCCCGTACTGTCTAAATAAGTTACGTCGTAGGTTTTACTTATACCAAAAATATTTCGATGGTAATAGGGGAAATTCCCGCTTAGCCTGATGTAGTTTACATTGTTAGCATTTCCATCTTCAGTCATAAACCCAAACATGGTATCAACGAGTGCTATATTTTTAACGCCGTTAATTGATGTGATAAGCATGCCTTTTTTTAATACGGAATCTTTCCTGTTGAGGTTGGCCGTAATAGCCATGGTATCATTCCAGCATTTTAAAAAAAGGGGAAAAGAGGGAAACCTTTTATCTGCAGCCCAACTACCATAAGCCTTGCTCAAACTAGAACTGGTATGGCCACAATGAATTTTATCTACCAGTGGGGCTATTACCTGCCAGCCAAATTGCTGCTCGGTCATGCTGTCTTTTATGCAGTTGTAATAAGTATCAAAGTAAATATCCATACTATCCTTATCGGTGTACCAATAAAGTGAAGGGTGTTTTTGCTCCAAAATATTTCTCAGCAGCGTATAATCCTGCTGAAGTTCCTGAGCGGCATATTTTTTTTGAGGATTGTAGTTTTTGGTGGCAGCGCATGAATATAGCAATGCCTGCAGTAGTACAAAGCAGGAAAAGTAAAATTTATTCATTGGGGGCAAAACTATGATAAACTGAATTTAAGCCACTTTTATTGTATAAAACTTATATATC
>JBBKXU010000017.1:0-2695 GCA_037969645.1 Ferruginibacter sp.
GTTTAAAAATAGAATATCGGTAGTTAAGTAAATTTCACTGCACTAAATGCCAATTGAATAGGTTTAATGCTATTATCCGGGCTCAAGGAATTTAAAATTGATCTGCAGTCTCAGCCGAATAGAGTAAATGGCAGAAACTGCAGAAAAAATAATTAGAAACTCAGTGTTTTAATTAAACAAATGAAAGAGCTTGTAATTGAAACTTAGCGATACAAGCAAGTGCCCATCGAGCGTTGTGTTGTCTTTCTTTTCTATAACTACTTTTCCTTTGTCAATGGAGCTTTCAATATCCTTGCCAAAATGCAGCATGTATTGTGCAGATAATGAACAGTCGAAACGGTTGCTGATGTTAAAATGTGTGCCTGCACCTGCCTGCGTGGCCATACTCCACCTATCGGCGTAATTTGATTTTACGCCCTGTTCGGCAACTTTAGTGTAGTCAAAACAGTGGCCCGCTATAAAATATGGTTGCAACAATCTTTCAGTGCCCTCGTATTTTATGGGGTAATACATTAAAGACCAACCTACATGATAATCATTCCTGTAAGTGCTGCTGCCCTTCTTTGACGTGATATAGTCAAAGAACCACTCCGAACCAATGCGTTTGCCTAGCTGTATCCTTGTTTGTCCGCCAATGCCTTTGCCTAAAGCATTATCGTGGTTAAACGCACTGAATGTATTACGGGTGCCAATACTTACCATGCCTGGTGATTGGTAAGTTTCTCTTTCACTGACTTGTGCAGATAAATGTAATGCAGGGCCGAGCAGTAAAACTACTGCCATCATTTTCATTTTCATGTTGGATGTATTTAAGATGGTTAAAAGAATGATTCACAGCTGGAAACGTCCTTGGGAATGAATATATTGGAGCGGAAAAGTTAAAGCTTATATAAAAGGCTGCCCGTTGAGGCAGCCTTCAAATTTATTGTTCATACTAAATTCTATTCGGGAATATTTTAGTAAGCTCTCCAGATATTATTTGAAAAATCCACATCCGGAAAAACTTTCTCAGCATCCAGTTCCACTTTTTTCAGTTCTTCTGTTGTGGGGAGTTTTACTTTCCAGGTAATTGTATTGTTCCAAATTTCTACGGGCAGTTTTAAAGTTCCTTTTTTGCCACTTTTTGTCTCGTAGCTGATATTTACCGGTAGTGCCATCTGTTCTAAATTAGCAATAGTTACTACTGCCCCATCCGATGCTTTATTGTTTTCGTATTCAACCGAAATTATAGCCTGGTTAAACAGATAATTTTCTACAAACCAACTTTTCCAAAACCAGCCCAGGTTTTCTCCGGATGCATTATCCATAGTTCGGAAAAAATCCCAGGGCGTTGGATGCTTATAGGCCCAGCGTCTTATATATTCTCTGAAGGCATAATCAAAACGGTCGGGTCCCAAAATTTCATTGCGTAGTAACTCCAAGCCATAACCGGGCTTACGATAAAGAGCGTTGCCAATATTCGCTTCCTTCAATGCATCGGGGGTGCTTAGTATTGGTTCAGTGTATTCTCCAAACATATAAGGAGTAATAACTTCCATATTTGCTGGTTTGCTTTTATACTCACCGTTATTAAAATCAACCTCAGCCAATGAGTTTATGAAGGTATTAAAACCCTCATCCATCCATCCGTACTTGCGTTCGTTGCTTCCCACAATCATGGGGAACCAGGTGTGTCCAAATTCATGATCGGTTACACCAAACAGATCGCCTTTTGTTGCTTTGTAACCGCAAAAAACGATGCCCGGATATTCCATACCACCAATATTACTGGCCACATTTACGGCGGCAGGGTAAGGATATTCATACCAGCGCTTACTATAATTTTCAATACTTGCTTTCGTATATTCTGTTGAGCGGCTCCAGCCTTTTAGTCCGCTGCTCTCGGCTGGGTAAGCACTCATGGCAAGCGATGTTTTGCCGCTGGGTAAATTTATTTTTGCTGCATCCCAGATAAAACTCTTACTGCTGGCCCAGGCCACATCTCTTGCATTGTTAATTCTATAGTGCCAGTTAAGTGTAGTTTTATTTGGGCGGGATGAGGGATCGGTTACTTCTTCTTCGGTACGTATCATCACGGTCTTGTCGCTTTTCTTGGCCTGCGCCATACGGCTTAGTTGCGTTGGCGTTAGTACTTCTGCTTCATTCATTAATTCTCCACTGCAAACCACAATATGATTTGCCGGTGCAGTAATATTCAAAT
Source organism: Ferruginibacter sp. (assembly GCA_037969645.1). Taxonomy (GTDB): domain Bacteria; phylum Bacteroidota; class Bacteroidia; order Chitinophagales; family Chitinophagaceae; genus Ferruginibacter. The sequence continues at coordinate 2,201 of JBBKXU010000017.1, forward strand.
CAAAATCGCCATACTCTAAATAAAATTCACTAGGGCCAAGATAGGGCAAAGTGTTCCATCCATCTACATCATCAAACACACACATGCGTGGATACCACTGTGCCACGGCAAAAATATTTCCGTTCTTTGTTTTTAAAATACCGCAGCGGTCGGCACCATATTCCGGTAGTTCAAATGCATAATCTATTTTTATTTTGATTTCTCCCCCACCCGGCTTCAAAGCTTTTGGTAAACGTATTTGCATTCGGGTATCGGTAACGATATAGTCAGCGGCAGCATTTTCATTCATCAATTTTACCGAGCTGATCTTGTAACCGCCATCAAAATCACTTTTGCTGTCGCCATACCGGCTGCGGCCATTAAGGGGCATTCTTGCCTGTCCCCTGCTGTCTTTGGTAAAAAGGTTCTGGTCAAGCATCAGCCATAAAAAGGGTAAATCGTGGGGGCTGTTATTTTTATAAGTTATAGTAACGGAGCCCGCTAGCTGGTTTGTAA
>JBBKXU010000018.1:0-8667 GCA_037969645.1 Ferruginibacter sp.
CCTCTCATCCCGGGGTACTTATCTGTAAGTTTTAGCATTCCCGTCCACGCTTTCTGGTGCATTTCAAAAGCATTGGTAAATCCTGCAGGGCAATTTTCAAAATTCAACAGTTCAATACCATTAACATAATGCTGAATAGTAAGACTCAGCGTTATTTGCTCACAACTATGGTTCCTGATTTTTCCTAGTGAATCGTCGCTGCGTATTATCTGCTTCATACATTCTTTCTCAAATGACGTTACAGTTTTATCATTTTTACCAATCTGTTGACCATAAGCACAATTACACGTTAAAGCAGAAAGGAAAATTAATAAGAAGGTATAAAATGAAGTATTCCTTTTCATACTTCAAATTTAATAATTCTCCGGAATTATTATCAGTAGCATTTTAAAAAACCAGGATTTTGTACGAGAATAAACTAACATTTGCCATGGTTGAGGCAAATGATTTTGTAAATTATTTTCCGTTAGTAATTGTCATCTGCTCGTGTGCGATCTCAATGGAATCAACAGCTACTTCATTTCCGTCCGACTTTAAATCGGTGCTGGTTATCTTGGTCGGCCAGGCATTATCGAGTTGCCATTGCATGGCTACTTTACCGGTTTCGTCAAGTAATTTGATAAGAACGGTTCTTCGTTTTACAGTGTTCATCGAAATTTCTTTATGCCATTTCCAGAAGCTATTGTCGTTTACAAAAACACCCCGCTTCATCGTAACATTTCCGTATTTAGCTATTCCGGGCATTTTTTCTGTTGAAAAAATCGGACTGTTGGTTTTCCGGTACTCGACTATCTGGCTTTCTACATCCATTCCCGATACTTCCTGAAAAGCTACTCCTTTTAACTCGGTTCCAAAATCTACTTCGAACCTGAACTTCGGTAAGGGCCAAGTTGCGCCTTCTGAGCTTCCATCATCTGCCATAATTTATTTTTTATAAATATAAGAATTTAGATTTGAAATCTGCGGGGTCAATTACAAGTGGTTCTTATTTTTTGCAACCTCTTTTCAGGCATTCTGCAAATTGGAGGATACAAGGCAATCGCAAAAAACCGGCATCAGAATTGTGAACGCTGAAAAGTAATCGGAGAACATTTTCGCCAGCTGGTAAATTATTAATCAAGCCATTCACAGGCGCTGCGTCAAGCGTGATAGGTCGACTTCGCTTTGTACAGCAGCTGTTAACTTAATTATCGTTTACAAAGTAGCAACATCGAAAAATGTGTGAATAGTATAAGTTTTTGCAAAAGTACTGTAACACTTACTTTAATTTTTAGCTTCACCTTCGTCATTAGCATAAAACATTTTAGAATTTGAAGAAAAGACGAACATTATGGATTAAGTCAGGTGTAATGGCCATCACATTTATTTGGATATTCCTTGTTTGTTTAATCAGTCAAACACATGCAAAACCTAATTATGTACAGCCTTTCAATACTATTGTTACATCTACCCAACAACAGGCTATTGAATATCTTGAAAACATAAAAACACTTCGCAGCAGTACATTTTGGCCAAATATTAAACCCGCTTTGTTTCTGGAGAATATCAAATCAACTGTCCGGGAACCGATGAACATCTATCCGGGTAGCGGTACTAATTTTTGTGGCTATGGCGCTTTAACGTATTTGATGTTGCAGGATGATCCTTTAGGTTATGCAAAGCTTTTGATACAATTATACAAGGAGGGAAAAGCTTCTTTTGGAACCGTTAATTTCAACCCTTCGGATGCAGTGAGAAAAGAAGCAGGTTTATTAAAATTTAAGGGCATTCTGGACATTCATCCTGCAGAACAAATGTGGTACCTGTCGCTTGCCGGCCATTTTAAAGGATACCTTAATTTCTTCAACCGCAGATTCGACAGTGGTGACGAAAATAATTTTTGGGCATCGGTTAATTATGCCAAATTCAACCGCATGGTAAAAAAACTGCTCAATTATAACGTGAATGCCAAGGGCGGCGACATCTTTCGGCCCAGGACCGGTGACTTGTACCAATACATCAGCAATAAAATGGAAACAGGAAGAGTGGTTTTGTTTATTAATAACAGAATTGTACATAGAAAAGACCATGTAACGATCAAGCTTGGTGTACCTACACACTTCATCGTAGCAGATAAGATTACAAAGGAAAACGGCGTCATTACGTTGCTGTATTGGGATTATGGCCACAGAACCCAAATGGAGCTATCTACGGCCTTTTTTAAACGCATAGTTTTTGGCATTACAGATTGCACTAAAACAGATAAAGATGTTGAATAGATACAGCCTGGCGTTATTATTATTAGGTACAATCAGTTTTATTGTATCCTGTTCTCCTAAAAATATTTCAACCAGTTATTATTATCAAAACGAAAAAGTGCTGGATAAAATGGAAGAGACTTATAAAAAACTCTACCAGGAAAAGCCTTTTACAGTAGCTTTTACCGACAGGAAATTTGATAACCTTTCGCTTGAAATAATTACAGATTCGATAAGCTATATCTACCAGTTCAACATACATGAAACAGGCCTGGCTGATACGTTGACTGCTTTTAAATTGAATGCATCAAAAGTTGTAGCATTAATTCAGCAGATGCGTACTATTCGCTGTACCTGGATAAATAAGTTCGACTACTATCTGTATGATAAAAAGAATACCCTGATAATGATGTCGATAAAGCCTGTTACATTAAGTGCTCCTTTTTCGTATAAAAGATTTTATACCCTTACCTATTTTCCAAAGCCACAATATTTCGACAGCAGCGGGCAACTGCTTGATAAAAGAAGAGCAGAAAGTCTGCGGAAAATAAACGGAGAAGTTTTTAAAAGAATAAACAGTAAAGTCTGCTATACCATATCAGGGAATTTCAGGTAAGCGGTATTGGCTTGATTCAATCACTCGAACAAATCACCTTATCACTTTATATTTTTGACGTAAGCTTTTGAGAACGGAATCCCTCGGGCCTGCTGGACACCAAACAACCCGGTTAGTTTGTGCGCCTTTCTTTGCTACTACTTTAGCAGTTATTTTATGTATCTTTAAGTAAATAATAAAATATGACAGAACATCGAACCGGACCTATCATCGTTTTTAAAGTATATAACGACTTTGCTGATGCGGGCTATGCACAAGTTAAATTAAGGGAAAGCGGTATTGAGTCTTTCCTCGAAGATGAAAATGTAATTGGCTTTAACCCTATTGGCGGCGTAGAGCTGAAGATTTTTGAAAAGGATTCAGCAGCGGCAAAAGAAATTCTTGCCGATTAAAAGCCTCTAATATTTAATCGCTTTTGTAAATATTTTATAAGATTTAAAATAATAAATCAGTCCATTTAGTTTTGCATTCATGAATAAAATTTGGCTTTTAAACATAGCAGCTTTGCTGCTCCTGCTTTTTGCTATAGTTATGATTTATCTGGGTATAGCAAACAGCAGCCTCCCTCCGGCTATTACGGGTGCGGGGTTTATTGTTATAGCGGTGGCGCTGTTGGGGCTGAAGCGATAGTACCGAAAGTTCATTTTGCAACGATTGTTACCTGATTCCCCAAAATAAATTCATTCTTTTTATTGGCTCCACTGCTAAAAGCACTGTGCAGGCCTGTTGATTATTTACTACGCTAAAAGTGGGAATTGTATAATTCATATTCCTAATCATGTAACAAAAGACCGCCCGAATTCATTCATCTTTATAACTGCATAGCAGGTGTATATCTTGGCCTGCAACATAATTTAAGCAGCAACGTAATTAAACTAAAACTTAAACAACCAACAATGAAAAAATTATTAACTGGCGCCTGTGTTATACTGGTATCTTTTACGGCCTGCTCAGACAGCAGTACCAAAGAAACAACCGACACTAACAACATGCCGGAGATGAACCAACTTGACGCCAGAGAAAAAGAAATTAGAGACAGTACTAAAATGCTGGACAAAATGCATGAGGATCCAAATTCATCTTACGCACCAGATAGTACAAAATAGAGTTTATAAAGGGTTACCAATTGGCAATAGTTGTGATTCACAAACCAGCATAGATATTAATAACCGGGCATTCTGTTGATCAGCCCCGTTGAAAAATGCTGCAGAGTGAGATCATGTCATTATTTTTAAGCATTGATGATTGCAGACCCTTGCAGGTAAGCCTTGTCTTTGCTGTAAATAAAAAGGCAGGTGCCATCCTTTATCTTATCGATGATTGGCCTGGATAATTTTTCGGACAAAGCTGGGCACCCCCAACTGCGTCCGATGTAGCCCTGCGACTGAATCAATTTTTCGCTAACATAAGCAGCACCATGTATTACTATATTGCGGCGATTGGCATTGTCATTTATTCCTTTTTCTAATCCATCAATCCTTAATGAATAACCATGGCCGCCTATATAGGTATTTGATGTTTCGTAAAACCCTAAACTACTTTTATTACTTTCGGGTTTGTTTGAAAAGTTTTTCGCAATGGATTTGCCCGAATTCACCCCGTGCGCCACATAGGTGTTGAAGACGAGTTCAACTTTGCTGAGATCAATTACAAATAATCTTTTTGCCGAGGATGGCAAACTGAAATCAGCTATTGAAATAATATTGTCATTCTTAATCTCACCTGTTTTAATCAGGTAATCGAATCCTTTAATCGCATGGTCAAATGCTTGTTTTGATAACCCAACACTATTAAGATTCAGACTATCATAGAGCATATTTGAATAATTCTCAGATGGCTCATTCATCGGTGGCTGAAGTGCAGTTTCAACAATATCAAACGATTTTTTATTGGCAGATACCAATGGAAAAATAAGTATAAAAAAGACGAGGCAAGAAAGGAAAACAGATATTTTTTTATGAATAGTTACAGGCATCTTCAAATGGATTTAAGGTATGGCTTAATAAGTTGGCAAAGATCGCCCTTAAAATCAAACTATTGTGTTAAAGTATCAGCCTTGTTACAGCAGGCAAACCGTAGCATCAATTAAATTACTATAGTAATAAACTGATTTCACCTCAACAACAGATCATGTATAAACACAATATAGCCCTCAGTAAAACAAGTAAATCAAAACTTACTTTTAAAAATCAATTAACGGCATGTGTTTTGTCATTGGATTAATACAACACTGCATTTTAAAATCCTATTCTATGCGTTTATCAAATATTTTACTACCCCTGTTCATTTTGGGGATCTGCCTCAGCCAATGTAAGCCTGCTGCAGATTACAATAAAAGCATTACCAAAATTCCAAGAAAACGAATTAAGCCGGCAAACGAAGGTTATCATTTCGAAAAAACGAAAGACTGGCTAAAGCGAAATCCTGCTGAAAAAGAGCAGAATATTGTGCAGGCTGTAAACAGAACTGATATGAAAAATATCGCAGGAATGGATTCTGTTATAGTACCCAATGATGTAAGTGGAGATAAAGAATTTTACCTGCCTTTCCCTGTAAACGTTTCTTATATTGAAGCAATAAAAAAAATAATTTTCTTTTCATACGCTACACAAAGTTTTGCTGCCTACGAAACCGGCGAACTGGTGTATGTGGGCCAAACCAACATGGGGCGACAAGCTGACCCTACTCCTACCGGTTTATTTTACACCAACTGGAAGGCTGAACAAACTATCAGTACTTTTAATGATGAGTGGGACCTGAAATGGAATTTTAATATTGAAAATAAATTGGGCGTTGGATTTCATCAATACGAATTGCCCGGATACCCGGCATCGCATTCCTGCCTTCGCTTAACTGAAAAAGATGCCCGCTATTTATATAGCTGGGCTGATCAATGGATATTGTATAACCAGGATAGTGTACAGGTAAAAGGTACACCCGTGATTGTTTTTGGTGCATATCCTTTCGAGTCAGCTAAACCGTGGCTACAACTTGTAAACAACGCACATATATTGGACATTTCTGAAAACACTATCCAACAGCAGGCAGCCCCATTTATGAAAGACATTATGTTACAACAGCAAAAAAGAGCACAAGTTTCTGTAAAATAAAATAAGATTCGAAAATAAGGAGAAATATGCGGGGACGAAATTAACAGAAACTGAACTTAAAACAAATAAAGCAAGGATATGGGTGTTGGTGATTGCTCATGCTATTATGGATACTATTCTGATGTTGCAAATCTATCTACAATAGTTATCTGGTTTTGTTAAAAAGAAGGTTGAGACCGGTGTGGATTGAAAGCCCCAATTACCTTAAGGTCAATAAAAAGGCGCTGCCGTTTAATTTAAACGGCAGCCCTCAAATAATTCCGGTTATTTAGATAATTGTCCCCTTAAAGCTCCGCCCGGATATGCGCCATTATGTACATTAACATAATATGCATCTGGATTCTGCCTGATAGCTTTAATCAGATCTCGATTAACATTTTGAATAATACCACTTGAAAAACCGCCAGTTGGAGCAGATAACGCAACAACTACGCCACCCGGTACACCCGCCGGAGCAAAATGGATATGCGCTGCAGTCGCCGGCGCTATATCTGTTACTGTAATCATGTAGCTGATAGTACCCTGACCTTGATTTAAGGTAATTTCGGCATAACCAGATCCATCAGGATCGCCAGGATTAGGTACCTCATTGGCACCCAATAATACCGCTGTAAGGGTACGACCACCATTAAGACTTTGATCTTCGCCAGAAACACTACCTGTAGCAGTTGGTGAAGGACTGAAGGTAAAGGCAGTTAAAAAAACTGCCGCAACCAATGGAAGAATAAACTTTTTCATACGCTTTTGTTTTAGTTGATTAAAAAATGTAATAAATTAAGATAGGATACGACTGTATATATACCTACGTAAAAAAAGCAAAGAAGGTTTTCTCTTGATAAAAAAATAATGGGGATGCCGCTTGTTCAGTCTCAATGTATAGAAATTTTCGAGAGCAGACCCGCTTAGCTATTCAGGGCTTTTTTTCTAATAGAAAAAACGGAGTGTTGGTTTTTCGGTTTTTAATATTCTGGTTTTCTACATCCATTCCAGATACTTGCTGAAAAGCGAATCATTTTATTTGGTTCTAAGATCTACTTCGAACCTGAACGTGAGCATCGCCAGGTTGCGCTTTCTTTACTAACATCACAGGCGGTGAGGGCAAATATTTTCGTTGAATTAAACTGTTGTCTTATCCTTATCATTTCTTCCTTTTTCATTTAAAACAATTGCTATTACAATCCCTATTGAACTACCAATGGGAATACCAAAAGCAATTCCTTTACCAACATCCTTTATAATGGAACCCACAACAGATCCAAATACCACACCCATTGCCGTACCCATAGCGATGCCAATGCCCAAATAATTTTTTTGTTTCATACTTGCTAAAATAAGTCAATACAGACGAAGTGCAAGGCTGATTAAAACACAAAAAGCAAAGCAATTCGTTAAACAAGCTGTTATCTTTTATCGTTATTGAGTACTTTTCCTAATTGATTTAATTGCCCGTCAATATCATTTGGTATCTCCAGCCCTAGTATTTTACACATTACCGGATAAACATGAATATTTTTTATCGAAGGAATCGTGTACCCCTTTTTAAACGCAGGTCCGTTCGCATAAAATATGCCATGCATTTCTTTTAGTCTGGGATCATATCCGTGAACACCGGAAACATTTTGGGGTGTTGTTTTCATAAATGCGATAGATTTTTCATCAGTGAAATAATAGCCAATTTCAGGGATAATTTGAATGGGGCCCCAATCCTTATTTTTTGGAACATGCTCAAACTCGGGCGCCTCTTCTGTTTTGTATACTTTAAAATGTTTTTCTTTCTTTTTTAAGGCGTTAAATATAAAATCAGTTTGAGCACCGTCTTTTGGATGTATGCTTACGATGGCACCGCTGTTTATCGTTAAATACAATTCATTGTTTTCTATCGTTTCTACTGCAAGATATTGCTCATCTGGTATTTCTAACATGCCATGGTCTGATACAATGATGATATTTACAGGCAGAGCTAATTGATCTATTTGTTTGAACAAATGACCTAAATTTTTATCTAAATCATACAATGTCTTTTTTAATACACTATCTGCATTTGGCCCGTAACGATGTCCCATATCATCCAAATCAGAAAAATAAAGTGTTATTAAATGAGGCCTGTTTTCTGCTGGTAACTCCAGCCATTTAATAGCCTGTGCTATCCGAATTTCATTTTTAATCTTGCCATCATATTTATAATAATACTCAGGGCGGTATCCATTAATATAACCTTCAGTTCCCGGATAAAAATAACTTGCGGTTATCAGGCCCGCTTTAGCTGCCTGCACCCATATTGGAGAGCCTCCATAATAGCTTCCATCTTCCACCATTGCTCTGTTTGCGGTAGTATAGGTTGTTTTATTTTTATAGCTATAAAATATATTACCTAATAATTCATGCTTATCTGGATACATGCCGGTGGCAATAGTATAATGATTGGGATAAGTTTTAGAAGGAAAAGCCGGAATCAATGACTCAGCTTTTACGCCATTTTTTATAAAATTGGATAAATTGGGTGGTTTAAATCTTTCTACATAGTCCCATCGAAAACCGTCGAGGGAAATTAGTATCAAATAAGGTTTATTGGATGAGTCTTTGGAATTTATAGAAGTAGATGAATGCTTCGAAGTTACGATGCTACTACAAGACAATAAGGCTATAAGCCCCCAAAAAAGAACCAAAATATATTTGCTATCCCATCTTTTCATGGTATAAATAT
>JBBKXU010000019.1:0-20135 GCA_037969645.1 Ferruginibacter sp.
TAGGCTTTGTAAGGCATTTAGTGATGTTTAGCGAAGGCGGTCAGAAAGTATTTGACCAGACCTATCCAATCACTGCACCATACAGCAGCATGAATATCAATGCAAGGCATTTGCCTAAAGGTATCTATGTAGTTATGCTCACAGATGCGTTTGGAAATGAAGTACTGGCAACTGGTAAAGTGGTGTTGCAGTAAATAAGCGTTAATTGTTTAATTTATAAGAGGCTGTCTATTATGATAGCCTCTTTTTCTTTAACTATAATTTACAATCTTCTATTATGACATTTTGTATTTTACTGCATCATAGCATTGAGCACTAAATACTCAAACCATGAAAAAGCAAACTACAAACCGGGAAATATTACTACTAAGCGGCAGCAGCTACTTTCAACGGGATTGGTGTGAAATAAATCCTGTAGTAAACGATAAAAAACTTTCTCAAAAAGAGCAACTCATAAAACTTTGCTGGAATGGAATGCTAAAAGAAATGATACCGGAAATATTTGAAGCCGAATCCGGCAAAAAGCCACTCACGCTTTGGGAAATCAACGAATCGGGTAATATGCTGGATTTAAGGTATGGTGATATTGATGTGGAGATGAATGACGAATGGTCTATAAACCCCTATGTTTTTCTAACCTTCGCCATACCAAACTAATCTGGCCTATTTCTTTTTTGCCGAATTTCTTAAAAAGTTATCAAGCGACAAAGGTCCGCCTCCCTCAACAAAAAAGAAAAGCAAAAGAATTAAAATAATTAGTGAAAATAACAAATCCGACCCGCCTGCAAATAATCCCTGCTTAACATTCACCAAAATGACCGCACCCAACAAAATGGGTAGCTGAACCAAACAGCAAAGTCTGGTAAACAGTCCGGCTAAAATTAAAGTACCGCCCAGCAAATGCAACCAAGGCACCAGGCTAGTCAACCACGCCGCATTGTTAATAAACGAAGTTTGTGCAATTACGTCAGACAGCAGCACATTATTTTGAATAAAGCTTATTCCTTTAAGCATAAGACTTAATCCAAGTACCACCCGAAAAACCACCAGCCATTTAGGATGATGTTTACCACTCCATGCATCCAATTGTTCCATTAAACTCATGCATTCTGTTTTATAATTAAAAAAGGATTGTTATAAGTTACATAAACCCTGGAGCAATGTCAAGTGTTTTCTGTTAAAACATCAAGCAATTATCGTTTTAAGGGATTAAGGAGTTCTTCCAGCCCGTTAATCTTTATTTCATAAATGGTTTCCAGCAGCATACCCAGTTTACCTTTTGGAAATCCTTTTTGCTGAAACCACTCCAAATAAGATACCGGCAAATCGCATAACAAGCGGTCTTTGAATTTACCAAAAGGCATTTTCATTTTTACCAATTGTAACAATAATTCGGGGTTGGGCGCATTGGGTTCTAGGCTCATAAAAAACATTCTACGGAGGCCTTTATTTACCTCCTTGGTTATGCACACAATATCGGTATTAATCCACCAACACGCATTTATGGTTAATTATCTTTTTTATTAATCAATGCTTTTATACATTTACTGAATAGAATTACATGCTGATAAATAGATTTAAATCATTTTAAACTTTTAAGGGTTATTCCCATCTAAAACCGCATGATAAAAACTTCAGTTACTAACCCATCTGCCGAAGTTATCAGCAACCACGAGTTTGCAAATGTGTTGCTCAATAATTCTTCCAGCCAAAAATCATTGCATGCTGCCGTTGGTTTTAATGCCGGAGATGTAATATGTAATTTCAGCGCCGATACTACGCAATCGCTTGCAACCTATTTAACCGTGCAAACCGGTGCCGACAGTCACATCACGCTGCTCCCAGAGTTTTTGCAATACACTAATCATAGTTGTGAGCCCACCGTTTTTTTTAATACCACAACTATGCAACTGGTATGTTTGCAATCCATGCAGCCCGGTGATGAGTTTACTTTTTTTTATCCATCAACCGAATGGGAAATTGCGCAACCATTTGTTTGTAACTGCGGCAGTGCGGGTTGTTTGCAATTAATAAACGGTGCTTCACATCTTTCTGTTGAAACCCTTTCAAAATATAAATTAACCGATTTCATCAGGCAACAGGTAAGGCAAAAACTATCCCTGTAGTTGCTCATTAAATTCTATGACCGCATTTAACCCATTATCATCTTCCGTTAATTACCAACAAATAAAAGTTTGGGTATTGGCACCGCTATTAGAAACCAACGATGCTAATATTGATTACTACTACGATTTTAGTCAGAGTATTGCTGAATACGAAAAAACCTTTGCCGAACTCGGTATTGAATGGAAATGGCAGCCGGTTACTATCAATAATTATCCCTCAATCATAGAACAGATAGCTAAGGAAAAAGACTTTGGAGATAAAACACCGGTAGTTTTTAATCTTTGCGATGGCGATGAAATAAACGGAACTCCCGGCATTTCTGTAATTAAACTATTAGAAGAAAAAGGGTTGATATACACCGGCGCCGATGAATACTTTTACAATATCACTACTTCCAAAATACCTATGAAGCGGGCTTTTGATAAAGCTGCTGTTCCTTCTGCCAACTGGAAAGCCATCCATAATAAAGAACAGGATATTGAAGATATTTTTGAAGTCCTCGGTACACCAGTTATTATAAAGCCATCTATTTCGGGCGGAAGCATGGGGGTGGGTATTAAAAATGTCGTAAGCAATCAGGCTGAATTAAAAAAACAAGTAAACAACATGTTTGAAGGCTATCGTGGTTGGGATCTGGCTGCCGATGGGTTAATAGCAGAATCCTTTATTACCGGGCCCGAGTTTACAGTTTTAATTTCAGGCTCTTACAACAATCCTAAAAACGCAAAAATTTATACGCCGGCAGAAAGAGTCTTTCACCATTCTTTACCCGAGCAGGAAAAGTTTTTATCCTTCGACAGGCTTTGGGAAATATATGAAGATGAAAGGCCCATGCCCAATGAAGCCAATTTTTATGAATACGCTTTGCCCGACGCTTCATTAATTGAAGAAATTAAAAAAGTTAGTTGGGATGCTTTTGTGGCCACCAAAGGCTGCGGCTATACCCGTGCCGATGTACGGATGGATAAAGCGACCGGTAAAATGTACGTGTTAGAAGTAAATGCCCAATGCGGTTTAAGTGAAGACGAAGATTATACTTCCATTGGTGCCATATTACGCTTTAGTGGTAATACCTTTACGGAGCTTGTAGCTGAAATTATTACTGACGCATTTACCCGCTGTTCGGCAAAAGCGTTAAAAAGGCAAACTGCCTAGCCCGAAAACTTTATGATGAAAATTTGCGTGTTACAACCCGACTATTCTACTTCTGATGTCGATTATAAAAACTACGATCCCGCCAGAGAGCTGAGTCACTTAATGCCCGATGCCGAGTTTGATCATGTGCTGCTCAATAAATTATCTACCTACAAACAACTTAAAGACCTCAAGAAAAAAAACTACGATGTTTTTGTAAACTTATGCGAAGGCTACTTGGAATGGAATGTGCCTTCTATTGATGTTATCTATTTCACGGAGCTACTCAATCTTCCTTTCACCGGACCAACATCTTTGTTATACGATCCTCCTAAAGACCTAATGAAATATGTGGCTTATGCAACTGGTATTAAAACCCCTGCATTTGCGTTAATAGAAACACTTGATGGTATCGAAAAAAATTGCGACCATCTGCAATATCCTTTGTTTGTTAAGCCTGATAAGGCCGGCGACAGTTTGGGTATTGATCAACATTCATTAGTACATAATAAAGAAGAGCTTGAACAAAAAGCGGCATCAATTATTGAAGAGTACGGGCCATTGCTGGTAGAAGAATATATTGAAGGCCGGGAATTTACCGTAATGCTGGTTGCCAATGCCGATGATGAAAAAACATGCACAGTTTTTAAACCCATTGAGTACATTTTTCCAACTGGGTTCGAATTTAAAACATACGCTTTAAAAACATCAGAGCTGCATCCCGAGGCAAATATTCCATGCAACGACCCGGTTTTGGAAGAGCAATTGAAAGAAGCTGCTTTAAATATTTTTCAAGGTTTTGGCGGTGTTGGTTATGCCCGTTTAGACTTTAGGGTGAACGACAAAAACGAGATATTCTTCCTGGAAATAAACTTTACCTGCTCTGTTTTTTATAAAGACGGATACGAGGGATCGGCCGATTATATATTAAAATGCGATGGCATTGGGCAAGCCGGCTTTCTGCAAAAAATTATTGCCGAAGGCATTGCCCGCCATAAACGCAATCAAAAAAATTACATTATGAAGGGCAATGCCATTGCCGGATATGGCATTTACGCTACCCGACATATCAATACTAAAGAACTGATTTTCAAGGGTGAGGAGCTGGCCCAGCGCATTGTTACTCGTAAATATGCCGAGCGTTATTGGAATGTTAAGGAATTAGAAACCTTTAGAAAATACGCTTATCCGCTTAGCAAAGAAGTATTTTTGCTCTGGGATAAGAATCCGGCAAACTGGGCGCCTCAAAATCACAGTTGTGATCCTAATACAGCCTATGAAGGACTAAATGTAGTGGCTTTGCGAAATATTAAGCAAGGCGAAGAATTAACCCTCAACTACGCAGCTTTTCTGGATGAACATATGGAGCCCTTTAATTGCCGCTGCGGCGCAGCTAATTGTTGTGGATGGGTTACTGGTACCAAAAACAATTCGGTAACAGAAAGAGAAAGCAACGATTAAACATTTTGAACTTCCCACGGTCTTACTAGCCGCCTTTTCAAATTCTCTCCTTTACTGGGGTTTTTTTAATTAGATGATTCGAGGATCAAAAGAACAGAACCATGTCGAAGTTTCAAATTTTACGCAACCTGATGATTAAGCATAAGTATCAATTGATTTTTACGTTTTCATTATTCTCGGTTGAAATGCTGGGCGGACTTTTGCGTTTTTATTTTTTTGGTGAAGCTATTAATGATTTGATCAGGGGTAGTTACAAAGGATTGATCATATTAACTGCCGTTCATTTGGCTTACTTAATAATTGGTACCATCCGCCATATGTTTGATACCAGAACTTATTCTGCCATTTACACTTCGCTGGTAACAAAATTTTTAAGCCGTAAATATAATAAGACCGATGTTTCAAAACTTACTGCACACTCTACCTTAGCCCGTGAGTTTGTTGATTTTTTAGAGCATGATTTGGTTTACGTTATTGAAGCAGTGTATAATATTTTAGGTTCACTCATCATCTTGTTCTTTTATGACAGAACGGTTGTTCTTGTTTGTCTGGCCATTATGATTCCGGTAATTATCATCAGCATGTTATACGGCAAAAAAATGTTGCGGCTCAACAGGCATAAAAACGATGAATTGGAAAAACAGGTAGATATTATCAGCGGCGGTAATCATGTAAACATTCGCCATCACTATAATAGATTACGTAAATGGCAGGTTCGTATCTCTGATAAAGAAGCCTGGAACTTTGGCTTTATGGAGATTATGGTTTTGCTGGTAATTGCCGTTTCTTTAATTGCATCAAAAAACCTGCACAGTACAACCATTATGGCCGGCAGTCTTTTCGGTATTTACAGTTATATTTTAAAATTCGCTTCGGGCCTCGATACTATACCTTATACCATGGAGCGGCTTTCTTCTTTAAGTGATATAACCAGGAGAATTGAATTGGTGGCGGAAGATTTTCCAGAAAAGGTTAATCTTGACGCCAATGATACCAAAGCCTTGGTAACAAATGATATTACAGAACTATCTGCCCAGTAAAAACCTTGATTTTATAGGTGTTTTCTTATTTCTTCACTATCACCCCACATCCAATCCTCGTTCCTGCATTACCTGTAGGTTGCGTGGTAAAATCATCAACACCGCCATGTACAATTATTGAGCGGTTTAAAATATTTGTTTTTTCATCTCCACCAATGCTCCATAAATCTGTTTCAATTTCCATGGCACCATTTCCTGCAGCATCTAAACTTACATTACCAATATCGCCCGAGTGAAAACTGGCGCTGCCCCATTTACCATGTTGTTGATTGGTTGGGTTCCAGTGGCCGTGGGCCATTTTTCCCATATCGCCACAATCACCCATTTCGTGTATGTGAACCGCCACGCTTTTATTTGCCATAACCAATGACGAAATGTTTAGCATCATTTTTACTTTGCCATCCTGAGTTACAAATTCCACAGCGCCGGTAAGTGCGGTATCTTGAGTTGTTGCTGAAAGGACGCAGGTTGCACCTGCTTTCATCTCTGATTTTTCTGTGCTGTTCTTTGTATCATCTTCAGTTTTTCCATTGTTGCAAGCAGTAAAAATTAAAGATGCTGCAAGAAATAAGCTGAGTAGGCCGGTGAGTTGTTTAAGCTTTTTCATTATTGTAATTTTTATAGTGTTAAATAAATTATTGCATAAGGTACAAAACAATAGCCCGGCAAAAAACTAATCCGGTTTTATTTTTCTTATTCCGATGTTAATTTTACGCCCGACATAAATCCATAACGTCAGCTTTTAATAATAAATTTGCATCCTAACAATAAAAATAAATGATTGAAACCCCACGGCTTACTTTAAAACCCTTAACCTACGGGCAGTTGGTAAAATACATTAAATGCGATCACTCGTTGGAGGAAGAATTAAACCTGAATTATACCTCAAGAACAATTTCGCCTGAATTAAAAGAAGCATTTGAACATACCATTTTACCCAATGTAGCCGATGAGTCTAAAAACTATTTGTATTCCA
The DNA here is from genome assembly GCA_037969645.1 of Ferruginibacter sp. GTDB lineage: Bacteria > Bacteroidota > Bacteroidia > Chitinophagales > Chitinophagaceae > Ferruginibacter. Next base: position 6,739 of record JBBKXU010000019.1, read on the forward strand.
CACTCTGGACAGCCATATCAAAAACAGACAATAAAATGGTTGGCGACTTATGTATTGTGGGAGAACCCAATACAAACGGAGAAATAGAAATTGGCTACGGCATCCATAAAGAATTTGAAAATAATGGTTTTATGACCGAAATGGTAAGTTGCATCATTGCCTGGGCTAAAGCGCAACCCAACGTAAAAGCAGTAATTGCGTCAACCGAAAAAAGAAATATAGCTTCGTTTAAGGTGCTGGAAAAAAACAATTTTCTTAAGATTGGAGAAACAGATTCTCTATTTAATTGGCAATTAAAATTTGATGATAAAGAATAAAAGAAGCGCTTCGCCTTTATTTATTTTAACTGTAGGAGACCCCTACCTGATTATCATTACAGATCCCTTTTCTTCTTTTTTAAACTGCCCTTTATAAGTGAACGTGGCGGCCCAAATATAAGTTCCGGAAAGTTGTTTTCCTTTAAATAAACCATTCCAGCGTGTGTCGGGGTTTCGGGTATAAAAAACGAGCTCGCCATAGCGGTTGTAAACCAATAAGAGATAATTGCTGATGGCGGCCACATTTCCCATCGCCCCAAACTCATCATTTTTAAAATCAGCATTGGGTGTAAAGGCATTTGGGAAATACACTTCGCCACAACTGCCGGGCGCAGGTTCGTCAATTTGTACCGATGTAAATGCGGAACAACCATTATTATCTGTAACCGTTACGCTATAAACTCCGGCAGCAAGATTGGTTGCTGTTGCATTGTTTTGTGCAGGCACCGTATTCCAGCTATATGCATAAGGCGTATTGCCGCCGCTTGCCAGAGCTGTTGCCGTACCGTCTTTATCTCCAAAACAGGTAGCATCTTTTTTACTAGTAATAGAAATGTTGGGTGGGGCAGCGGTTGCTACAGTTATGTCAAAGCTTTCAAAACAGCCTCTACTGTCTGTAACAGTAACTGCGTAAGTACCGGGCGTAAGTCCGCTGGCCGATGGTCCGGTAGAAACCGGCGGCAACCATACATAATTATATGGGCTTGTACCTCCGCTTTGGGTAATAGTTGCCGTGCCTGTTGGTACTGCACAACCAGGTTGCACAATATTTACGGTATGTGACAAGGCCGCAGGTTCTGTAATTACTGCCGGGGCTGTAGCCGTGCAACTGTTCAATGCAGTCACTGTTACAATATAAGTACCACCCGCAAGTCCTGTTGCCGTTTGCGTGTTTTGAACCGGCACCGTATTCCAGCTATAAGAAAATGGCGCTGCTGTCAGCGGCATTACAGAAACAGTTGCCGAACCAGCATTATCGCCAAAGCAGTTGTTGTTTGTTATTACTGATGTTGTGGGCCCAAGAATAGTAATCGTTTCTGTGTATACAGATGGCGCATTGCCCGGACCAGTCGCATTTAACGTTACGGTATAAGTTCCTGGTCCGCTGAAAACATGTGTTGGGCTGGACAATGTTGATGTATTGTTGGCTCCCGATGCAGGATCGCCAAAATCCCAGGCCGTAGCCGGACAAAGATCTGATGTGTTTGTAAAATTTACTGTTGAGTTATTGCTGCACAAATAAGTAAACGATGCATTGTTTGGTGGGGCATTACCAATTATAATATCGTCAATTGCAAAACCATCGTAGCTGTTACAAATGGTACCGGCGCCAAAAATAAAACGGAAAATTACATTGGCTCTTCCGGCAAGGCCCGGCATAGTATGTTGTGCATTTACCCAGCGGCCGCTTCCACCACCACCCTGACAACCACCTGCGGTTGCTTGCACGTTTCCGCTCCAGCCATCTCTCACCGATGCTAATGGGGCAAGTCCATTTATTGGATTAAAATTAAACCAGTTATCATTTAAACAATTAACCGGATCAGATATGCTTCCTACATTGGTCCAACTGACACCAAGATCGGTTGAGTATTGAAACCCGGCGCCGTCAAACCTTCTTTCCATCTCCCAAAAAACAGCAAATGAAATGTATGGGTATTGTAAGCTGGTAAAATCAAAACAAGGACTTTGTAACCAAGATGCTTCACCATCATTATACTTGCTTCCGCTAAGTCCGCCAACTATCCAGCATTTTGCACCACCAGCGGCGGCATTAATCAGCGTTTTTGTAGGAGTGCCCCAGGCCCAATCGTTCATAAATCCGCCGCTGGTCCAGCCGCCGTTGTTTGCTTCAAAACCTTCGTTATAAGGAAATACCGAAATAGGTGTTGCACATTGTGCTTTTGATCTTTGCACATTTATCACAACACAAATAATGGAAAAAATAATTAGTATGGATCTTTTTAAAAGCAAGCGAAATTTATTAATTAAGCCTGCAAAAATACTTCATTATTGCTGCTTATGTTCAGATATGGGATATGAATAATACCGATACGGTATCTGTAATGGCCCAATTTTAGCTATGCTCAATTGAACCAAACAGCTACTCTATCGGCATTATACCAGAAACATTTCGGGCGACTTAAAAATTGTAATTGGTATAAATTGTTGCCCGTAGATGAATCTTATTCTTCGTTTCTTTTTACAATTAAAAACCAATTGTTCTCCAAGGGCAAATATCCATATTCGTAACAGTAAAAATAACTGTTGCCGTTTTTGGCTATGTATTGATGCGTATGGTATTTAAATTGAAAGCCCAGTTGTAATAATTTATCCTGATTTGCTTTTGCGGTTTGTTCTCCTTGGGGGAGAAGGCTTTCCAATATGCGGCGATTCTTTCCAAGCGCATTATTTACATTACGGATATAGTTATTGGCAGCACTTTTGAGCTCGTTGTTATAAGCTGCACGACAATAATCATCACAAAATTTTTTATCGCTTCTGCCTTTTACGGGTTTTTCACAAAAAAGACAGGCTTTGTTTTCTTTTTGCTGTAACATAGTGCAGTAAAGGGTTTTGTTGCTGTGAATATAATTAATATTTCCGATATACCCGTTTACATACGCTTATATCAGTAAGTAAAGGGATAATCTCCGACTATCGCTTCCCCGCCGTTGCATCTTTGTGTTGTCAATCGGAAATGGCATTCAAATCCGGATGATTGAAATAAATTAAAAACCGCAGACCCACAAAAACAAAGGGCGAGCACAAAACTAAAAACGATGTACGCATTAAAAAACAAAGTTCAATTGATTGGTAACTTGGGCAACGCTCCAGAAGTAAAAACTACCGAAAACGGTAAAAAACTGGCCCGCTTTTCTGTAGCCACTAATGAAAGCTACCGCAACGCCAGTGGCGAAAAAGTAACCGAAACTACCTGGCATAATTTAATTGCTTGGGGTAAAGTGGCCGATATTGCCGAGAAGTATTTGAACAAGGGTTCTGAAGTTGCAATAGAGGGTAAGCTTATTAATCGTAGCTACACCGACAAAGACGGCAACAAAAAGTACATTACCGAAGTTCAGGTTAACGAACTTTTAATGCTGGGTAGCAAGACTGCTGCAACAGCTTAAAAATCAAGAACGCCGGTTAACAAATCAGTTGCCGGCGTTCTTTTCTTATTATCTCCTCTTATCTTTATTGCAATGCATACAATAGAACGCAACGAAATATTTGATTTAGCGTATAGGTTTGTAACCGAAACGAGCGAAAATATTTTCCTTACCGGAAAAGCCGGTACAGGCAAGACCACTTTTTTAAAATACCTAAAAGATAATTCCACCAAAAACATTGTGGTAGCTGCGCCAACAGGTGTGGCGGCCATTAATGCTGGTGGGGTAACGTTACACAGTTTATTTCAACTGCCGTTTCACCCTTTTCTCCCTACAAAAAATAATAAAGAAGAGTTACTGGCAAAAATTAGGTACAATAAACAGCGTTTGAATCTTTTGCGTAAAATGGAATTGTTGGTAATTGACGAGATAAGTATGGTTCGTTGCGATGTGATGGATGCTATTGATACCATTTTAAAACACGCCCGCAGAAATTATCATTTGCCCTTTGGCGGCGTACAATTATTATGCATCGGCGATTTGCACCAACTGCCGCCGGTTGCCCAAAACCACGAGTGGAGTATTTTAAACGAATATTACGAATCGCCTTTCTTTTTTGACAGCCTTGCTATAAAAGAGCAATCTCCCTTATTAATTGAGCTGGATAAAATTTATCGGCAGAAAGAAGAAAGTTTTGTTCGGCTGTTAAACAAGGTTCGCAATAACCATATGGATGCTGATGATTTTGAGGATCTGCATTTGAGGTACGATCCAAGTTTCAGGCCCGACAGAGATGAAAAATACATCACCCTCACTTCTCATAATAAGCAGGCCGATCAAATTAATGAGAAGGAGTTATATAAACTGAGTACCTCCAGCTTTAAATACAAAGCCGAAATTGAAGGAGAGTTTCCCGAAAATATGTATCCCGTAGAAGCAGAGCTGGAGTTAAAAGAAGGCGCTCAGGTAATGTTCTTGAAAAATGATGTTATTCAAAAAAGATATTACAACGGTAAAATTGGCGTAGTAAAGGAGTTGGAAAAAGATAAAATTATTGTTGATTGCGATGGTATAGAAATTACGGTAACTAAAGAAACCTGGGATAACAGCCGTTATACACTAAACCGTGCCGATGGAAAACTGGAGCAGGAAACGATGGGCAGTTTTACCCAATATCCTTTGCGACTCGCATGGGCAATCACCATTCATAAAAGTCAGGGCCTTACATTTGAAAAAGTAATGATTGATGCCGGTGCGGCTTTCAGTAGTGGGCAGGTTTATGTAGCTCTCAGTCGATGCACCAGCCTGGAAGGAATTGTTTTACTGAGTAAAATTGAATCTTCGGCCATTCACAGTAATGAAAATGTAATAAAGGGGCAACAATCACTTTCTTATAAAGGTTCACTGGCCGATCGTTTTGCCGGGGCCCGGCAGTTATTTACCCAACAGTTGCTGGAAGATATTTTCTCTTTTGGAGAAGTTAGCAGCAGCGTTGATCAGCTGACTTTTCAAATTAACCAATACAAGGATAAATTAAATGAAGACGCTTTTGGTTGGATTGACAATTTTAAACAGCATATTCTGGCAGATAAAGAAGTTGGATTAAAATTTATCGGGCATATTTCATTTTTAATGAAAGATGAAGGAATTATTGAAAACAACGCAGCGCTGCAGAAAAGAATCTCGGATGCGGCCAACCATTTTGTTCCTAAACTAGAAAGCTATATAAAGGAAATAAAATCGCACCCGTTAAATACCGAGCATAAAGAAGCAGCAACGCCGTTGAATGAAAAGCTGAATGAACTGGCCATGGCTTTATACAACAGTAATTTCTATATGCAGTATTGTAAACAGGCTTTTTCTGTTACTGGTTTTTTGCAGCATAAATTAAAATATGTTACACAGCATTTTAAGCTCAACAGTTATGCTATCGAAACAGCCGAAGCTCAAACTGATTTATCAAACGCTGAATTGTATGCTACATTAAAGCGCTGGCGCAATATGGTTTGTTCCGAAACCGGTCTGGCCGTTTACATGGTAGCCAATCAGGCTTCGCTACAGGAAATTTGCTTGTACCTGCCACGCAATAAAAAAGACCTGATGCAAATCAGCGGTTTTGGAAAAGCCAAGGCCGAAAAATATGGTGAAGAAATTTTGGAAGCGGTTGATAGTTTTTGTGAGATGCACAATCTGGATACTAATATGTTTGCCAAGGAAGAGAATCCTAAAAAGGGCAAAAAGCCAAAATCAACTGTAGCAAAAGTAGATACCAAGTCTGTTTCTTTTGAGTTATTTAAATCGGGAAAAGACATTGCAACCATTGCCCAAGAAAGAAATTTTACAACCGGAACTATTGAAGGGCATCTTGCTCATTTTGTAGGCACCGGCGATATTGATGTAAATGATATTGTAAGCATCGACAAGCAAAAACTAATTGCGGCGGCAGTTGCAGAACATGGTTTTCAAAGCCATTCTACTTTAATACATAATTTACCAAAAGATATAAGTTACGGAGAGTTGAGGATAGTGCTAGCAGCTAATAAAAGCTCCGAAACTGTTGATAGGAGCTAATTTCAGCGCCTTCTGCGAATTCTGCGTGATATTAATTACCTCCCAAAATCATCTTGCACCCTTACTATATCATCCTCATCACTTGGATTTTCTACATCTGTGTGTTGCCATATTTCTGCTACAACTCCCCAGCTATCCAAACCAATCAACCGGTGGCGTGCGCCCTGTTTTAGCTGCATAATATCTCCAACATTTAAATGTCGTGTTTCTTTTTCCTCGTCATTATCGCTGGTCACTACACCAACTGTTCCGCCAATCAGTTTCCATATTTCAGCCCTGCGGTGATGGTACTGCCAGCTCAATCTTTTTTCGGGTGCAACAACTAATATTTTAGGACTCAATTTGTCCGAAATATTTAGTTCTTCATTTGTTAGATTGGGAAAATATAAGTTGATGAATTTTTCTGCCTCGGCTTCTTCAATTACAAAAAAACCGCCCCATGGCCGGGTATTGTCCTGCTTGGCTATTTTTAAATTTTGATGATGCAGGTATTCTGCAATATGCTCAAAAATTAATTCTTTTGGTATTTCGGGTTTAAAATTCAGACTCATACAAAATGATTTATCGGCCCATAAAAACCATTAATATTTGTACATCGCTTGGGTTAACACCCGAAATACGGGAAGCCTGGCCCAGCGTGCGGGGTTTTATTTTGGTGAATTTTTGCCTTGCCTCATTACTCAACGAAACCAATTTTTCGTAATTAAAATTATCTGGTATAATTAAATCTTCCAGCTGACTCATTTTAGCAACCAACTCTTTTTCTTTTTCAATATATGTATCGTACTTGATTTGTATTTCGGCCTGCTCTAAAGTTTCTTTATCAAAACCAGCTAGTGCCAAATTCATTTTTGGCACCTGGTTCATCATCTCTTTTAAACCAATCATCGGCCTTAACAATACCTGTGCCGCTCTTTGTTTGTTTACTAACGTTGCTGATTGTACGCTTTCTAAAAAAGCAGCCGTTTCTTCAGGTTCCAGATTGGTGGTTGCTAGCACCGTTTTTATCTTCTCTACATTTTCTAGCTTGCTTCTTACTTTTTCCATTCTTTCCTGCGATGCAAGACCAAGGCGATAACTTTTTTCTGTCAATCTCAAATCAGCATTGTCCTGCCGCAGCAAAGTTCTGAATTCGGCTCGACTGGTAAACATGCGGTATGGTTCGTCGGTACCTTTATTAATAAGATCATCAATCAGCACGCCAATATAAGCTTCACTCCTTTTTAAAATTACGGCTTCTTGCTCCCTTACTTTTTGGTGAGCGTTAATGCCGGCCATTAATCCCTGGCAAGCAGCTTCTTCATATCCTGTGGTGCCGTTAATCTGCCCAGCAAAGAAAAGATTGCTTATCAATTTAGTCTCCAGACTGAATTTTAGTTGGGTTGGCGGAAAGAAATCATACTCGATAGCATAGCCAGGACGGAACATTTTACAGTTTTCGAAGCCCGGAACCAGTTTAAGTGCCTGATATTGAACGTTTTCTGGTAAAGAGGTTGAGAATCCATTAACATATATCTCAATAGTATTAAATCCTTCCGGCTCAACAAACAGCTGGTGGCGGTCTCTTTGAGCAAAACGGCTGATCTTGTCTTCAATACTCGGGCAATACCTCGGTCCCGTGCCTTGAATACGCCCCTGATACATCGGACTCTCTTCAAAACCTGTTCTTAAAAGTTCGTGTACTTTTTCGTTGGTATAGGTAATCCAGCAACTTTTTTGTTGTTCGGGTTTAATCTTTTCTAAATCTAAATAGCTAAAACCAACTATTTCATCATCTCCCTTTTGCTCTTCCATTTTGGAGTAGTCGAGACTTCGGCCATCAATTCGAGGTGGTGTACCTGTTTTTAGTCGATCGGTTTCAAAACCTAGAGAAACCAATTGTTCGGTAATTCCTGTTGAGGATTTTTCAGCCATACGGCCTCCTCCAAAGTTTTTCTCACCTATATGAATCACACCATTTAGAAAGGTCCCGTTGGTTAAAACCACCGCTTTCGACTTTATTTTATGCCCTAAACCGGTACTTACACCTACAGCTTTTTCATTTTCAACTATAATTCCCTGTAAAGTATCCTGATAAAAATCAACATTTGGGGTGTTTTCAAGCATTTCCCGCCAGGTGGCAGCAAATAACATTCGGTCGCTTTGTACCCTCGGGCTCCACATAGCTGGTCCTTTGGACCGGTTCAGCATCCTGAACTGGATCATACTTTTATCAGTAACTATACCGCTGTAACCACCCATCGCATCAATTTCTCTCACAATCTGCCCTTTGGCAATGCCGCCCATAGCCGGATTACAGCTCATTTGGGCAATGGTTTGTAGATTCATCGTCACTAATAAAACCTTACTACCGAGGTTTGCTGCTGCGGCTGCGGCTTCACAACCGGCATGACCGGCGCCCACTACTATTATATCGTATTCTTGAAACATCGAGTGCAAAGGTAAGTAAACTCATTATGTACTTACAAAAGATAAGCCATTTCACGTGGAACACTATTTTTTATTGATAATCAACTAGTTACGATGTTCCACGTGAAATGGACATTTAAGTGACTACTTGAAGTAAGCTTTCAAATACTTTTCTTCTTTCGCCCTCATAACTTTAAGATTGTCCTTAGTTTTATCCTTGTACCCACATAGATGGAGAGCCCCATGAAACATAACCCTATGCAACTCCTCTTTAAATGAAACTTCCTCATTTTTAGCATTATCCTTAATTCGATCAATGCTTAAATAAACCTCTCCTACAGTTTGAATACTGTTTAAGCTCAGATCGAAAGTAATCACGTCAGTATAAAAATCGTGCTTTAAAAAATCAACGTTTATCTTCAAAAGATGCTCATCCGAACAAAAGATATAACTAAGGTTGTCTAATTTCCGGCCCTCCTTTTTAAAGAGCTTTTCAATAAACGCCTTCAGTTTAGTGCGTTCTTTTAACACCGGACTTCTATCGTAACTATGAAATTGTATTTTCTGCATGTCTTTATTTCTAATATCGAAATTAGATAACAATATTGATTTGATACATTTGTGCCAATATAAACTTAATTGAAAAGGATAGTATGAAGAAAAGGTTGTCGGAAATGAAAGTAGGGAAGAATGCCGTTATTACTGAGTTTGAAAATGATGATATTTTCTTGAAGCTGATGGAAATGGGTTGTATTCCTGGGGAAACTGTAAAAGTAGAACAGATAGCTCCACTGGGAGATCCTATTTCAATAACAATTGCCGGGTATCGTTTAAGCCTGAGACTTGATGAGGCGCAAATGATTTGGGTTGAAGAAACAGTGGTTACCAACTTAAGCTAAACATTCACTTACAGATTATTTCAGCAAATGAAAATCGGACTCTATTTTGGCTCATTTAATCCCGTTCACGTTGGCCATTTAATAATTGCCAACCACGCAGTTAACGAAACCGATCTGAACCAGGTATGGTTTGTAGTATCTCCGCAAAACCCATTTAAGCAATCTGCTTCTCTATTGAACGAATATCACAGGTTGCACCTGATAAAATTGGCTATTGATGGTGAGAATAATTTAAGAACCAGTAGCGTTGAATTCAATCTGCCCAAACCTTCATATACGGTTGACAGTCTGGCTTATCTAAAAGAGAAACATCCAGAACACGAGTTTGTAATCCTGATGGGCAGCGATGGTTTTCAAAATATCAACAAATGGAAAAACGCCGAAGTAATCATCAAGAACCATCAAATCTACATTTACAAAAGGCCGGGATTTGATATCACAGAAACCCATGGGGCCACTATAAAGATACTGGATGCGCCATTACTTGAAATTTCGTCTACACATATTCGTGAGTTAATAAAACATAAGAAATCAATAAAATTTTTAGTCCCCGATTTGGTTAAGGAAGAAATTGAAATAGGCGGTTACTACCGCAACTGATTAAAGCACCAACCCAATCAACAAACAGAAAACAACAATGAATGGAGTTGGTATTTTTGAAAAATTCAAAACCAGGAAAGTTCCCAGTATTACCCCCATATTTATAAAGCTGGTTGTAGTAAGCGACATAATGGAAACGTCTTTCAACAAATAAAGCGTTGCTGCAATCATAATACCAACCACAGCTGCATTGATTCCTTCAAGAGATCGAAAAACGACGACATATTTTTTTAACTTTTGCCAGACCGGAAAAAAGAAAAGCACCAGTAATGCACTGGGCAGAAATATGGCTACCGAACCAATAATACAGCCGAGCAGCTGAACTTTGGGACCTTCATTTTTTAAAGCTATCCCACCCATAAAAGAGGCTATAGAAAAAACCGGGCCGGGTATCGCCCTTACCATTCCGGCACCAGTTAAAAGCTCTTCTCTTTCAACCTTTATTAAATCCGGATTTTTCTTAATTACCCTTTCCGACGTTGGCCTTACCACATACTGATCAAGCATAAGCGGTATCAATACATCGCCGCCGCCAAAAACAAAAGATCCAAAACGATAAAAGTTCTCAAACAGATTATAGGGCTTTTTATTCTCCCAGTTCTGTTTACGGGCTGCCTCACTTAAAAATCCAGCTACAGCAAAAATCAAAACAAACAGCCAGATATTGGTCCACCGAATTTGCTTTGGTTTTACTACCTCCTTCTCAGGAATTCGCCGGTCACTGAAATTAGTAGCAACACCCCCTAATATAATCAGCCCCGGAATTACCCAGGGAGTTTTAAATAAGAAATAAGTTGCAGCTAATGCAATCAGCATAATTATTTGAGTAATGGTATTTTTAATGCTGATGCGGTAAGCCTTAAAAGCTGCATAAGCCAGAAAGCCGATCGCCATAGGCTGAATAAACTGAAATAAGCTGGTTTGAACATTACCGCCCTCAATATCGCCAACAATAAAAGACAGAGCACCCATTAAAATACAGGCCGGTAAAATCCAGATAATCAGTGTGAGTACCGCTAACTTTATACCTCCCCTTTTATAACCAATTAAAGTAAGTGTTTGGGTAGATGAGGCGCCAGGCAGCAATTGACAAAAAGAAATATATTCCATTAATTCTTCCTTGGTAATATCTCGGCGCCGGTCAACAAAAGTTTTTAAAACCATGCCTACATGGCCTTGTGGACCACCAAAAGCAGATATACTGTGTATAAACACAGCTTTCAAAAAAGGAATATGCCTGAGTAAGTTTATCAATAATACTATTTGCAGTTAATAAAATTGGTAACAATATTTATCAAATCATACTATGCTTTCAATCCAATCTCTCTTAGTCGCTCATCCAGATACTCTCCGGCCGTAATATCTTCATGTAATTTCGGATGGCTATCATCTATACAATTATCTAAACAGCGCAAACTCATAGATGCTTTTGGATGTAGAAAAAATGGAATAGAAAAACGGGAAGTATGCCAAAACTCCCGGGCGGGATTTACAACACGGTGAGTGGTGCTGCAAAGTTTGTTATTGGTAAGCCTCTGTAACATATCGCCCACGTTCACCACAATCTGCTCTGGCAAAGAAGTAACAGGCACCCATTCATCTTGTTTAGTTAAAATCTCCAGTCCATCGGCAGATGCGCCAACAAGCAATGTGATCAGATTAATATCCTCATGCTGCTCGGCCCGTATAGCGCTTACCGGCTCGGTGGTTATAGGCGGATAATGAATTGACCTTAATATTGAATTTCCGTTAAAAACAAACTGATCAAAATAATTCTCGTTTAGACTTAAATACAACGCAATAGCTTGGAGTAAAGCAGTGCCAGATTCTTCAAAAGCACGGTAAGCTTCAGCAAAAGTGTTATTAAAAGCTTCGATTTCTTTAACAGGAACATTGCCGGGATACTCAACTTCTGAAAAATTATCTCTAGCAGTTTGCCCATACTGAAAAAACTCCTTTAAATCCGGCGCTTCACTTCCTTTGGCGTGTTCTTTTCCAAAACTGGTGTAGCCACGCTGGCCGGCAAGTCCCTTTATTTCATAGTTTTTCTTTTGTTCAAGCGGCAAAGAGAAAAACTGTTGTACGTATTTGTATAAATCTGCTATTAACTCATCTGAAATTCCGTGATTTTTAACTGCCACAAAACCAATTTCCTCGTAGGCTTTTCCTAATTTTTCAACAAAATCCATTTTTCTTCCGGCATCTCCGGACAAAAAATCACTCAAATCAACCGACGGGATAGACATAAATTTTATATTTAGTTTTTACGAATGTAGTTTTGATTATGAAAAAATACAAAATATCTTTTTTTATTAAGCACATAATTTACCTTGTTGCGTTAACATTCCTTTTAATATCATGCTCAAAAAATAATTATTCTCAAAAGGCTGAATATCAATTTAAATCAGAAACTAATATTCCAGATTACAGCAATCTGAATTATTGGGCCGCCCATCCTTGGAAAAAAGATTTAAGTGATAGTGTGCCAAAACCACTGAGAGTTATCTATCAACAAGATAGTTTGGCTGATGTATTTTTTATTCATCCTACTACTTTAACTGCAAATAGCGATACTCGCTGGAACGCAGATATAGATGATGCTGAAATAAATGCTAAAACTGATTATTCCACAATTTTATATCAAGCCAGTGTTTTTAATGAAAAATGCCGCGTTTTTGCACCAAGGTATAGACAGGCTCATATAAAAGTTTTCTATACTCATAAAGATGAAGCTGAAAAAGCGTTGGATTTTGCTTACGCCGATGTAAAAGCAGCGTTTAAATTCTATTTAAAAAATTACAATAATAATCGTCCAATTATTATTGCATCGCATAGTCAGGGCACCAAACACGCCGGACGATTGCTTAAAGAATTTTTTGAAAACAAACCTTTGCAAAATCAATTGATTTGTGCGTACATAATTGGTATGCCTGTGCCCGATGATTATTTTACTGTTTTGAAACCATGCGCTGATTCGCTGGCAACCGGATGTTTTGTGGCCTGGCGAACATTTAAATCGGAATCAACAGAGCCCGATTTTATTGCCGCTGAAAAATTTAAATCTGTTGTTATTAATCCACTTACCTGGACCAACAACACAGATTTTGTTGCCGCTTCATTGAATAAAGGCGGGGTACTTAAAAACTTTAATAAGATAGTACCTGCAGTCGTTAGTGCACAAATTCACAATAATATTTTATGGAGCAGTAAACCAAATGTGCCGGGAAAAATATTTTATACGCAAAAGAACTATCACATTGGTGATATTAATTTATTTTACATAAATATCAGGGAGAATACAGAAACAAGAATCAATTCTTTTTTAAAGAACCCTTAATTAAAAGTGTAAAGAATAGCCTGGATTGAAATTTCTTTCCCGAATTCTCTAATCGCATATTCTTTGGCTTTTTTATAGGTTGTGGTGGCTTTTAAAAAACCCATGTCAGAAGTTTTCACCCATTCGTTACTTTTGTAAATATATTTTTGCA
>JBBKXU010000020.1:0-4220 GCA_037969645.1 Ferruginibacter sp.
ATTTTTGTAAATATCAAATTTAGTACAATTGACAAGTGTTTTGAAGTAATTCTTATGATTCTTTTTAATTTTCAATAAGTTTACAGATACATTTCCGGATAGATTACAAAAAAGATTAAACCGTAAATCATGAACAGGATTGCAGAATCGGAATTAATATTGGATAAAAGAGGGGCTATTTATCATCTTGGCGTAAGACCTGAAGAATTGGCTACCACTATAATATTAGTTGGCGACCCGGACAGGGTAAAAAAAGTGAGTAATCATTTTGACAGTATAGAATTCAGTTTACAACACCGTGAATTTATTACACATACCGGTTACCTGGGTAAAAAAAGGATCTCTGTTATCAGCACAGGAATTGGTCCGGATAATATTGATATTGCCATAAATGAAATAGATGCTTTGGCCAATATCGATTTTGAAACCAGGACCATTAAATCAAAACTTACCTCTTTAAATCTCATGCGCTTTGGAACATCTGGATCTTTACAAAAAGATATTCCTGTAGATAGTTTTGTAGCGGGCACACATGGTTTAGGTTTTGATAATGTGATGCATTTTTACAATAAAGAGAATAATGATGCAGAACTGGAATTGATAGAAGCCTTTAAGCAACATACCGGATTAACGGAAGGCAATGTGCTCCCTTATATATTTGAGGGAAGTTCAAAACTTTTACAAACTTTCAGCAAAGGATATACGCAGGGAATCACCATCGGGTGTCCCGGTTTTTTTGGTCCCCAGGGAAGAATTTTAAGGCTCAGCCTTGCATACCCGGACCTTATTGATAAACTGACTGATTTTAAATACCAGGCACAATTTATAGCCAATTTTGAAATGGAAAGCTCTGCTATCTATGGCCTTGGTCGGTTAATGGGGCATCAATGCTTAAGTTTAAATGTTATTGTGGCCAACAGGGTAGCACAGCAATTTTCTGCAGATGGCAACCAGGCTGTAGAAAATCTGATTCAGCATTCAATGAACCTGCTGGCAGACGCAGACATATAGCCTGAATTAATTTGTGAGGAGCGGTAAGCTGATTTGTTTAGCATGATGTAGTTTAGAACTTATTTTTTACCAAAATATAAAACAACCGTTATGAGAAAATGTAAAACAGCTTTGCTGTTTTTTATAATTGGCTTTTATGCCAGTAACAGCCTTGCGCAGGAAACCTACCCGGTTAACGGTGTGGCTGATAAACGAACATCTGTATATGCTTTTACCAATGCTACTATTGTAAAAGATGCACAAACTCAAATTCCCAATGCAACGCTGGTTATTAAAGAAGGAAAAATAGTTGCAGTAGGCACACAGGTTAATGTTCCTGCCGGTGCAACAGTAATAGATTGTAAAGGAAAATTCATATACCCTTCCTTCATAGACATTTACAGCGATTATGGTGTCAGCAGCCCGCAAAGACAAACCGGGGGTTTTAATTTTTCTGCAGCTACCCAGTTAACCAGTAATACCAAAGGTGCATACGGCTGGAACCAGGCCATAAAACCCGAAACCAATGCTGCCAATATCTTTACAGCAGATAACAGTAAAGCAAAACAATGGAGGGAAGCAGGCTTTGCTGTTGTACTTACACACCAGAAAGATGGCATTGCCCGTGGTACAGGAACCGTAGTAAGCCTGGCCGATAAAGCAGAAAATCTTACTATTATTAAAGAAAAAGCTTCTTCTCATTTTTCTTTCAGTAAGGGCTCGTCCACACAAAGCTACCCGGGAAGTTTAATGGGCAGTATTGCATTACTCCGCCAAACTTTTCTAGATGCACAATGGTATAAAAACAAACCTATTACAGAAGGCACCAATCTCAGCCTGCAGGCATGGAACAATAATTTATCGTTGCCGCAAATTTTTGATGCAGGAGAAAAATGGAATGACCTGCGTGCCGATCGTATCGGTGATGAGTTCGGTATCCAATTTATTATTAAGGGTGGTGGTGACGAATATGAACGAATGGCTGAAATAACTGCTACCAAAGCATCTTTTATTGTGCCCATCAATTTTCCACAGGCAATGGATGTAGAAGATCCCAATGAAACCCGTTTTATTTCATTGGCCACAATGAAGTCCTGGGAAATGGCCCCTACCAATCCTGGGGCTTTTGAAAAAGCAGGCATCAATTTTTGTATAACTGCTGCCGATCTTAAGGATGCGAAACAATTTTTCAGCAATCTTAAAAAAGCAATGGAGTATGGCCTTAGTGAAACAAAAGCTATTGAAGCATTAACGGCAACCCCCGCAAAACTCTTAAATATTTACAACGAAACGGGAAGTATTGAAACGGGCAAATGGGCCAACTTTTTTATTACCAATGGTCCCGTGTTTGAAGAAAAAACAATCATCCTCCAAAACTGGGTTCAGGGCGAAAAATATACCATTAAGGAAGATGGAGTGGATGATGTAAAAGGCAACTATGCCTTACAGTTACATACAAGCTCGGGCATTAAAAATTTCAGTCTTGATGTAAAGTCTGCAACCGGTGCAGATATCATCAGCAAAGATACCATAGCCACTAAATTCAATTATGATGGCAAGATCGTTAAGCTGAGTTTTAACGAAACCAAAAGAGGTAAAAAAGGATTCAGGTTAAGCGGTGTTAGTAATGGCAATAACTGGAGCGGTACCGGTACAGACAGTGTTGGTAATGCACTATGGTGGACTGCAACATACAACAATGATATAGCTGCAAAACCAGATAGTGCCCGTAAGAAAAAGGATTTATCAATTGGTAAACTTACCTATCCCAACATGTCGTTTGGCTGGGAAGAAATGCCTAAAGCCGAAACCTTATTGTTTAAAAATGCCACTGTTTGGACAAACGAAAAAGAAGGCGTTTTAACTAATGCCGATGTACTTGTACAAAACGGCAAGATCACTGCGGTGGGTAAAAATCTTTCAAATTCAGGCGCCCGGGTGATTGATGCCAGCGGCAAACATATTACTGCAGGCGTTATTGACGAACATAGTCATATTGCCGCTGCCAGCATTAATGAAGGTGGCCAGTCTGTTACATCTGAAGTTAGAATTGCAGACAATATTGCTCCCGATGACATTAATATTTACAGGCAGCTAAGCGGGGGCGTTACCACATCACATATTCTGCATGGCAGTGCCAATACCATTGGCGGACAAACCCAACTGATAAAACTGCGCTGGGGCGCTGATGATGAAGAATTAAAATTTAAAGGTTCTGATGGCTTTATCAAATTTGCATTGGGTGAAAATGTAAAGCGAACCTCTTCACAATTCAACAACCGTTTTCCAGACACCCGTATGGGCGTGTACCAGGTGCAAGTAGATGCATTTACCCGGGCTACCGATTATCAGAATGCATTAAAAGGGCCCAATGCAAAATTCGTTCGCAGGGACCTGGAGTTGGATGCATTGGTAGAGATCATGAACAAGAAAAGATTTATCACCTGCCACAGTTATGTAGCCAGCGAAATTTTGCAGACGATGAATATGGCAGAGCAATTCGGTTTCAGGATAAACACCTTCACGCACATACTGGAAGGCTATAAAGTTGCAGATAAAATGAAGGCCCATGGTGCCAGTGCATCTACCTTCAGCGATTGGTGGGCTTATAAGCTGGAAGTGCAGGATGCCATTCCGTACAATGCAAAAATTATGCATGACGTAGGTATAACGGTAGCCATCAATAGCGATGATGCAGAGATGGCCAGGCGGCTGAACCAGGAAGCAGCAAAAAGTGTAAAATATGGCGGCATGAACGAAGAAGATGCTTTGAAAATGGTAACGCTCAATCCTGCCCTGATGCTTCATGTAGATAAACAAGTTGGCAGCCTGAAAGCCGGTAAAGATGCAGACCTCGTGGTGTGGAGTGCTAATCCTTTAAGTATTTATGCCCAGGCTGAAAAAACCATGGTAGATGGCATTATTTATTTTGACCGGGAAAAAGATAAAGTTTTGCGCCAGCAGATTGTAGCAGAACGCAACAGGCTTGTGCAGAAAATGCTGGGTGAGAAAAAACCCGGCAGCCCTATGGCACCGGCGACACCGAGCTATAAGGAAACCATGAGTTGCATGGAAGGCATTCACGCACATGGCTTGCTGGATACGGATGGCGAATAAAAATTTATCAAGAGAAAACACAAACTAGTAAAGATGAAAAAATACGCAATACTGCTGTTCGTTTTAATGCTTGCATTATATACTTCGGCACAGGAAACGGTTTACCCAACGGC
>JBBKXU010000021.1:0-2741 GCA_037969645.1 Ferruginibacter sp.
TTCTTATATAATTCTTTAAACTCGGTTCGTTTTAATTCACGAATGGCCTCATCTAAAATTTTATGATACATTTCAAAGCCAATCTCTGCAATAAAGCCGCTCTGTTCTCCACCTAACATATTGCCGGCACCCCTTATATCTAAATCTCTCATGGCTATTTGGAAACCGCTGCCCAGCTCACTGTATTGTTCCAATGTGCTTAATCTTTTTCTACTGTCTGCTGGTAAAGTACTCATTGGCGGCGCAAATAAGTAACAGAATGCTTTTTTGTTACTGCGGCCAACTCGTCCTCTTAACTGGTGCAAATCGCTCAAACCAAATTGATGTGCATTGTTAATGATGATGGTATTTACATTTGGTATATCAACTCCACTTTCCACAATATTGGTACTAACCAACACGTCGTATTTTTTATCCATGAAGTCGAGTATGGTATCTTCCAGCTGATCGCCCTCCATTTGCCCGTGTGCATAAGCAATACTTAAGTCGGGGCATAGTCCCTGAATATGAGCTTTCATTTCGGCAAGCCCTTTTACCCTGTTATGAATAAAAAATACCTGCCCACCCCTTTCTGCCTCATAATAGATCATGTCTCTGATAGCATCTTCATTAAAAACCATCACTTCTGTCTGGATGGGTTGCCGGTTGGGAGGAGGGGTATTGATAATGCTCAAATCACGTGCACCCATCAAACTAAACTGTAAGGTTCTTGGAATAGGCGTAGCGGTAAGTGTAAGTGAATCCACTGTTGTTCTGAGTTGCTTTAACTTCTCTTTTGCCGAAACGCCAAATTTCTGTTCCTCATCAATAATCATTACACCCAGGTCTTTAAACTTTACGGTATTACCCAATAAGGAATGCGTACCGATGATAATATCCAGTTTGCCATCTTTAAGGTTAAGCAGGGTTTGCTTTTTTTCTTTGGCCGATTTAAACCGGTTAATAAAATCTACAGTAACCGGAAAGTCCTTCAGCCTGTCGGAAAATGTTTTATAATGCTGATAAGCCAGAATAGTTGTAGGTACCAGAATGGCAGCCTGCTTACCATCACATACCGATTTAAATGCTGCCCTTATGGCGATTTCGGTTTTTCCAAAACCCACATCACCGCAAACCAATCTGTCCATGGGCGAAGGCTTCTCCATATCTCTTTTTACATCTTCTGTAGCTTTTCCCTGGTCCGGCGTGTCTTCGTAAATAAAACTGGCTTCCAGTTCTGTTTGCAAATAATTGTCGGGACTGTGGGCAAAGCCTTCCAATGTTTTTCGTTGTGCGTAAAGTTTAATAAGGTCTGTGGCAATATCCTTAACCTGTTTTTTGGTTTTTTCTTTTAATTTGTTCCATACATCGCTGCCCAGTTTATTCATTTTGGGTACGCTGCCTTCCTTTCCACTATATTTACCAATTTTATGTAATGACGATATGTTTACATATAACAAATCTCCATCCTTATATTGTATTCTAACGGCTTCCTGTAGCCGCCCGTTGGCTTCAATTTTTTGCAGACCACTGTATACACCCACACCATGATCTATATGCGTTACATAATCGCCGGGTTGCAGTTCCCGCAGTGTTTTTAAAGTAAGGGCCTTGCTTTTATTAAACGCCTGCTTTACTTTATATTTATGGTAACGTTGAAATACCTGGTGATCGGTATAACAGATCAGTTTAAGGTCATCATCAATAAACCCTTCATTTATAGAAACCGGAATTGGGGTAACCTGTATTTCTACTTTGAGATCGGTAAAAATTGAGTGCAGCCTTTCCAGCTGTTTAGGGTTTTCTGCAAAAATGAAAATATTATATTTGGCGGCTTCATACTCCTGCAAATTTTTAATTAACAGATCAAATTGCCGGTTAAATGCCGGTTGTTCTTTGGTATGAAATACCCCTTCCCATCCGCCACCGGGGTGGCTGCTGCTGTTAAAATGTGCTTTGTTTCCAAATTCAATAATATGTCTTTGTTTAATTGCAGTTTCTAAATAACCGGCGGTTACAAAATCATTTTTACTTACGTCAGTTTTTATATTAATACTGCTGGTTTCATCTGTTGGTTCATTTAGTATGCCTGTATTTAAAACATGTTCTAAAAAAATAACGAGGTCTTCTTCCTGCTGTTCAATTTTTTCTTTTATGAATTGCCAGTCCTGGCTCCAAACCACAGTATTTTCCGGCAAGAATTCCAGCAACGATACTTTTTCACCTGTTTCAAACTGGGTTTCTACATTGGGTATAATATTTACCTGTAATAACTTTCTTTCGCTCAGCTGTGTTTCAGGGTCAAAGATGCGTATGCTGTCTACTTCATTGCCAAATAATTCAATCCTGTAAGGTTTTTCATTACCGAATGAGTAAATGTCCAGTATACCACCTCTCACGGCAAACTGGCCGGGCTCATAAACAAAATCAGTTCTCACAAAACCATGATCAATAAATTGCTGCAAAACTGCATTTACATTTAATTCTGCTGCCTGTTTAATGCTGATGATGTTTTCTGTAAGCGTTTTTGATAAGACCACTTTTTCAAACAAAGCTTCAGGGTACGTAACGATAACTTTTTTATTACCCCCTCCGGCTATTTTTGTTAAAGCCTCTGTACGCAGCATGACATGGCTGCTGTTGAGTAACTGGTAATTTTTTTTATTCTTAAATGAAGAGGGGAAATAAAAAAGATCCAGGGCTCCGGTTATATTTTCCAGGGAATTATGAAAATAGGCTGCTTCTTCAGCATCTCTTAATAT
>JBBKXU010000022.1:0-5432 GCA_037969645.1 Ferruginibacter sp.
TTTGGATATTATGCTGCCTGAAATAGATGGCATAACTGTTTGCGAAACCATCAGGCTTAGCAACCCCGATATTCCTATTTTAATACTGAGTGCCAAAAACAGCAGTGCCGACAGAGTGCTTGGTTTAAAAAAAGGTGCCGATGATTATTTGACCAAGCCATTTAACCTGGAAGAATTATTGATAAGAGTAAGCAACCTCATCAAAAAAAGTGAACGCCTCAGCAGCAAACAGCCGCTGCCGGATATTTACAGTTTTGGGAAAAATGAAATTAATTTTAAAGCATCTGAAGCATCTACCAAAAGCGGTGAAAAAGTAGCGCTCACCAAAAAAGAGATCATGCTGCTGAAACTGCTTATTGAAAACAAGAATGAAGTGGTAACCCGTGAAAAAATATTACAGGTGGTTTGGGGTTACAACGTTTATCCTACCACCCGTACTATTGATAATTTTATTCTCAATTTCCGCAAATATTTTGAGGATGATAGTCGTGACCCAGCGTATTTTCATTCGGTAAGAGGTGTGGGCTACAAATTTACTTTTACTTAACCGCGGTAGGTGTTCACTAACTGCACCAGGTCGTGCGCCCTGTTGTACATGTCTTTCATTTTTTCGCTATCGGCAAGCGGCGTATATAATTGCCATTCAATTTCATCAAGCAATTGTTGTAACTCAACCGATGTTTCGTTACTTATACCTTTGGCATCTAATTGCTCAGCAATATTTTTCCGATTCAATTCTTCTACGGGTACTGCCAGTTTTTTCGACAAATAATTTTTTAGTCCAAGATTTAATTGAGTATAAAACAAATCGGCATCTTCACGGTACAGGCATTCTTCGGCAAATG
This sequence comes from Ferruginibacter sp., assembly GCA_037969645.1. GTDB lineage: Bacteria > Bacteroidota > Bacteroidia > Chitinophagales > Chitinophagaceae > Ferruginibacter. The sequence continues at coordinate 846 of JBBKXU010000022.1, forward strand.
CCAGTGGATTCTGTTGGGCCTCCAAAATTTCTTCTACTGGCTCTGCTTCTACAATTGCAGCTTCGGCGGGGGAGTCTTCAGCAACCTGCTCTTCTTTTCTTGAATCCTTTTTCAACCAGACTATTAACCCAATAATCATCAACACACTAAAAAGGCTAACTACACGCAGACGGTTGCTGAAAAACCTGGTAAGGTAATTTCCTCCGGATTTTGTGTTCGTATCAGCATTCAACGTTTTAGGTTTACCCGTGCCTTTGGTAACAGTAATCTCAATTGGTTTTGTTGTAACTGATTTATATGCAGCATTACGAATATCAAAATAACTAAACGCTACCGCAGGTAATATATAAGTACCAGCTTTTGAAACGGTGAAAGGAAATTCAAATATTTTTCGGCCGCTTACTGGTACCGTGCCCTTATATAAATCATCTGTTGCTTTAGAATCAAAGCCTTCAACGCCTTCGGGCCATGTAATTACAGGTGCATTTATCAACTGCATGTTGCCTTCACCTGAAACAATAATGGCAAACCGCCCTGCATCATCAGTGCTGAAAGTGTTTTTTTCAACCTTAGTATCAATTGTAAAATTGCCCACGGCACCTTTAAAATTGGCAGGTTTATTACCATCGGGCAATGGCTTAACCGAAATAGTTAATGGCTTACTCTGCAATGTAATTTTTTGGTTTTCCATACCTTCTTGCGGAATGGCAGCATTATTAAAATCTCTGAAAATATCGCCAAGTATATCCTGCTGCCGATCTACATATTCGGCTTTAATAAATTGTACATTGTTTTCAATTTCGGCTACACCAACTTCTAAATTGCCCGAAAGCAATGCATACAATTGCACTTTACGAATGCTGTACACATTATATTCCCGGCCCTCATATTTTTCTACATGATAACTCAAGTCACTAGCCTGCTGCATATCCAGCACCGAAAAGCCGTTAAAAGACGGATTCTTAACCATATTACTTTCGCTACGTAGCCTAGTATATAGTTTATATGTTGCCACAATCGGTTCGCCTACATAACAGGATTTTTTATCCGTCTCAACCCTTACAAACATGTTCTTTTTTATTTTATCCATCGGGTTTTCGCCCTTGCGTAAAATATAATCGTTGTAAGATGCTCTTGGTGCAGGATTGGCAAAAGGATCCATGCCAGCAAAGGGAGAAACTAAAGAATTGCCGGCCGGGCCTAAGCCCATAGATTTTGAAAGAACACTTAATTTAACAGGACTGCTTTTATAATCGCCACCATCGGCTTTTGCCAAAGCCGACGGGATAATAAAAAAACCTGCTGATTTGGGTTTGATAATAAAATTTATGGCAACATATTTTTTTACAACGCCGTTAATCATCGTCATGCCGCTTTCCTGATTAGGACCGCTAACGATGATAAAATTATTAAGCGCCGGAGGAACAATCTGTTGTACTTCATTTGCATTCTCAACCATCAATTTAAGCTGGGTATATTCATTTTTACCAATTTCGGCGGGAGATACACTGGCAGAAAATTTTACCTGTGCCTGGGCATGGTACCCAATAAGTAAAAAACAACTTAAAATTATTTTGTGTAAAATTGATGGCATAATTATATAGCAAAAATAAAGGATTGCAGACTGCTAATTAAAACACCAAAGTATAAATGGTTGAAATAAATTGTTAAACTCTTATATGCAGCGCCAAGCACTACAGATCGCCTAACTGCGGTCTTATAATAATCTCTTCTACACAAGCCTGCGGCGACAGGTGTGCTGCGGCATAGATCATTTTAGCAATATCAGCTGCTTCCATGATTCTTTTGGGGTCTATGCCACTGCCGGCCCAGCTATCTGTAAAGGCGGCTCCTGGCAAAACATGGGTGACTTTTATGCCGTGGGGCTTCATCTCTTCCCTCAGGTTTTTACTAAAACCGTACATGGCAAATTTGCTTATGCTGTAGGCGCCACCATTGTCATAGGCATTCAAAGATGCAATGGAGCAGATATTGAATATATGGCCGCCTTTTTCTTTCATCATACCGGGTAAAATCATTCTGGTAAGATGATAAGTGCCGTAGAGATTTACATCCATCATTTTTTCCAGTGCTCCATCTTCTTCACTATGCACACTGCCAGGAAAAAAAATACCGGCATTGTTTACCAGTATATCAATTTTATCAACATGTTCCGATATCCATTTAACAAACTCCTGTAAAGCAGTTTTATCGGCTACATCACAAGTTTTAGTGTACATATTTATACGTGGAAACCGGCCCTGCAATTCTTTACCGGTTTTTTCCAGGTCTTCTTTATTTCGGGCACAAAGAAAAAAGCTATGCCCTTGTTTATCATCGGCGAATGCTTCTGCAATGGCTTTTCCAAATCCTTTTGATGCGCCTGTAATTACTATGTTCATGCTGTATTGTTAATTAGGGGCAAGTACTAAATTAGCTTACTGACTTTTATGATTAATCAGCGATTCAGTATCTTGCAATGATAAGTAAAGTTAGTATCTCTTATTTTAAACTTTGTATTAATACTGAATGCCAGCATACAAACATCTTTTTTTCGACCTTGACCATACCTTATGGGATTTTGATGCCAATGCCAAAGAAACGCTTGCTGAGCTGTATACCATTTTCGACCTGAATAACAGGATTAGTACGGCTTTTGAAGATTTTTATCCTAAATATCTATATCATAATGAAATACTCTGGGGTCGCTATCACCATGGCCTGATAACAGCCGAAGAACTGAAATGGAAACGCATGTGGCGTACCATGCTCGACTTTAAAATTGCAGACGAACCGTTGGCGAGAGACATGAGTGGCAAGTTTCTGGAGATTCTACCTACCAAAAAACTACTTTTTCCACATACTATTGAAATCCTGGATTACCTGAAAGGAAAAAACTATGACCTGCATTTAATTACTAATGGCTTCGAAAAAACGCAGTGGAGTAAATTAAGAAACAGCGGGCTGAGTGGTTATTTTACACATGTAATAACTTCGGAAGGCAGCAACAGTTTAAAACCCAAAAAAGAAATTTTTGATTTTGCAATGGATAAAGCCAAATCAACTTTGCCGGAAAGCATTATGCTTGGCGATAATCTGGATGCCGATATACAAGGCGCTATGAACGCTGGGATGGACAGTGTTTTTGTAAATCATATCAGTGCCATAGCACAAATAAAACCTACTTACACTGTTACCCATTTACAGGAGCTTGAAGCTATCTTTTAAAGGACACAAAAAAACCTTACCGGTGGGGTAAGGTTTAAAATAAGTTTGTGCCATGTAATTACATGCTAACAGTCTTGGCCTTGTCTTTGCAGCAAGCTTTGGTTGCTTTTTCATCACCAGATGTTTTAGCACAACCATCCTTTTTTTCTGTTTTAGTGCAGCAGGTTTTGCCTTTAGCGCATTTCTTCTTTTTTCCTTTGTCGGCCAAAGCAACGCCGCTAACAAACATAAATGCTGTAGCTAATAAAATTACTTTTTTCATGATTATATTTTTAATTGATTTTACAAACGTAAAAATAGGGCAGAAATTGCATACTCTCTGTTTTTTAACATGTTAAATTATAGCGTGGCAATTACAGTTACGCCGCCCTGCACAGCCTGGTTCAGCTCTACATTTACCTTAGTTCCAATAGGTAAAAGCAGATCCACACGGCTGCCAAACTTAATAAAGCCCATTTCATCGGTCTGTTTTACTTTTTGGCCTACCTGTAAATAGTTTACAATTCGTTTAGCCAAAGCGCCGGCAATCTGTTTAACCAATATCTTAGTTTCACCTTTTTGTATTACAACAGAATGCCTTTCATTATCGGTTGATGACTTGGGATGCCAGGCCACCAGATATTTACCCTGATGATATTGATTGTACACTACTTCGCCATCTATTGGGTTACGGTTAACATGCACATTGGCCGGACTCATAAAAATAGAAACCTGTAAACGCTTATCTTTAAAATATTCCACATCCGTTGTTTCTTCAATTACAACAACTTTCCCATCTGCCGGGGCAACAATTACCCCATCATTAATGGTAAGCTTACGGTTTGGAATGCGAAAAAAAGATACTAGGAACAACAACAGGCCCAGTGTAAGGACGAAAATGGTATTACAAAGCCACATCATAGAAGCGCTTAGGAAAAAGTAAACAGCTACGTTAATGGCGCCAAAAATTAAAGTTCCTATGGCAATGCTTTTATATCCTTCTCTGTGTATGGTCATTCTGCTAATTTGAGCTGCAAAGATAATGAGTTATGAACTAAGTGTCGGGAGATGGGAGTTGGGAAAATAATTATCTAATAAAAATGTATACATAAATCCAAACTGCAGGTACTGCAACTAACAAAGAATCAAAGCGGTCTAAAAAACCACCATGCCCTGGCATAAAGCTGCCGCTGTCTTTAACATCGGCCATGCGTTTTAATTTGCTTTCTAAAAGGTCGCCGAGGGTTCCGAAAATGGCGCAGATGGCAGCGATAACGTAAAAGTGGTAGCTTGAAAAATTAAAACTAAAATTACGAACTGCAATTTCTGGATTCAAATTCGAAAATAACAATCCAGTAGCCAAAACAGATAGTACTACAC
>JBBKXU010000023.1:0-24491 GCA_037969645.1 Ferruginibacter sp.
GTATAAAAATCTCAACCCTCCCGAAAGTATTGTGTTAACAGGCATTACACGAGATTGTTATTTTTTGAATTGTTGTTTTCTATGAACTACGCGGTTTTTATCATCCTGTTCCTTGGTGAATTTTTAAACCCAAATCCTTCTCCTTTTTCTGGTAAAAAATAATTAAAATATTTTTCGGGAATTTGTAAAAAACAGTCTCTTTTTTTGTTTTTTCTGATAAACCGAGATAAATGTAAAGCGGTGTACCTTTGCCAAAATTCTTAATTATGCAATTTCCATCTCCAGTTACACTGCCATGGATCGCCGAACTCATTGGCGCAAAATTGGTTGGCAATACCAAAGAACCTGCAACTGGTTTAAATGAAATACACAAAGTTGAAAAAGGTGATTTAGTTTTTGTTGATCATCCAAAATATTACGACAAGTGTTTAAACAGCGCAGCAAGTTTTATCATCATCAACAAAGAGACAACAGTGCCCGAAGGAAAAGCACTGTTGATTGTTGACAACCCTTTTGAAGCTTATTGCAAAATTGCAAATCATTTTCGGCCATTTGAAGCAAGTAATAAAATGATAAGCGACTCGGCTGTTATTGGCGAAGGAAGTTTTATATATCCCGGTGCTTTTATTGGTAATCATGTGAGCATTGGAAAAAACTCGGTTATCCACCCAAATGCAAGCATTATGGACCATTGTATTATTGGCGACAATGTGGTTATACAGGCGGGCACCATAATCGGTAGCGATGCGTTCTATTATAATGGGAAAAAGGACCGTGAAGTTTGGTATAAGCGCATGCCCAGCTGCGGCCGTGTAATTATAGAAGATGATGTTGAAATTGGATCGGGTTGTACGATTGACAGAGGTGTTAGCCATGATACAAAAATTGGCAAAGGCACCAAAATGGACAATATGATACATATTGGACACGATACGGTTGTAGGTAAGAACTGTTTATTTGCAGCCAATGTTGTTATAGCCGGTGTGGTAACTATTGAAGACGGTGTTACATTGTGGGGCCAGGTAATTATAAATAAAACATTAACTATTGGCGAAAATGCTGTGCTACTTGGCCGCACCGGAGTAGGAACCGACCTGGAAGGAAACAAAACGTATTGGGGCGCTCCGGCACAAGAGGCTGGCCTGCAAAGGCGGGAACTTGTTTGGATTAAGCGCATACCAGAATTGTGGGAAAAAGTAATGGGCAAATAATATTTGCCCATTCACTCTTTTATAAAAATTATTTTACTTCGCTGTTCTAGATTCTATAGCTACATAGTTAACGCCGTTAACTTTTTGCAGCCTCGTATATTTAAGTGAGGTTGCTGTAATAGAAACATTTTCGAGCGTTACAACAAGTGGCGTTGGATACTGCATTATCAATTCCATCTTTGTTTTCTCAGCATCCAGATATTTCCAATTAAATTTATACTGCTGACCATTGTAAAAATAAGTGCCGGTATAATCAGCATTGAACTTGTACAAATCTTCATCAAAATTTATGGTATTCTCTTGTCCGCCTCTTTGATAATAAAACATGTTATTGCCTTCAATCACCCTGCTTTCCTGCATTTGCCAGGTTACAGCCGTTAAAACGCTGCCGCCCAATTCGGTTTTTGTAATAATTGGATTTACAGGTGTAGCTGCTACTGTATCTATTTGCGGCGTGTCAATCTTACCCAATTCTCTTACAGGCTTTGTAGGTGTTGTTATTTTTGTAACGGCTTCTTTTGCGGCAGGAGATGTCGATTTCTCTTTAAAATCGTAAGGCAGCATATCGCCTACTTTTTCCCAGGCCCAGTATCCATTTATGGTGATATCATTCTGCTCGTAATAAAAACCATTCTGTTCAATATCCAAAGATTCGCTGGGTGTAAAAGACAACACCGAAAGTTGAAACTTAGCCGAGGCTTCCGGGTTTGCTTCAATATATAAAGCTGATGATTCTTCATTTTTATAAATAACAGCTACTTCTTTTTGTTTGGGTAAAATTTCAACTGTGTTGCTGCTGTCATCCCTGTTGTAATTCATAGAGCTGTAAAAATCCTTTATTTGAATGGCTGTTTCCTTATTGTTCTTTTTAACAATAAACTGAATCTCAAACCCTTCTTCTTTTAATTTCTTTTGATACATACTCCGCATAAAATGCAGGATAGATCCATTGTAAGCCACTTTACGGGCCGCATTCCATTTTAATAACTGATCAATACTGCTCGATTCCATTTCCTGAAATAATGGATAACCTGTATACAAACTAACCTCAGTATTGTATTCATGTACAAATGAATCCAGCTGGTATTTTATAGTGTAACCCAAGCCTTCGTTCTCAATTTCTAAAGGTTCGCTTGCCAAAATTTTCAATCGCTTATTTCTTCTGTAATAATAGAACTTAAGCACTTCTTTATTTTTTATAACGCATTGCTGGCTGTTGGCCGTTTTGCCAATAAAGTTTTCAATAAAAAAATTGCCATATTTTTCAAGCCCATCTGTTACTTCGGCACTCGATTTTACAACAAACTCTTCCATAGATTCTTCTTTCTTCTTTATTTCAATAATGATTTCGGTACCTGCATCTGCCGTGGTTACCCTTTTCGTTTCGGTTTGATAACCGGTAAACGTTATTACAATACTATAACCACCGTTGGGCAACTTCAGAAAAAAAGCACCATTGGCATTGCTTGCCGTCCCAATGGTTGTGTTTTCGGCGAAAACAGATGCTCCAAACAATGGTAATTTGCTGGCTTCATCAATAATTTTTCCATGGATGGAATAATCGGTTTGCGAAAACCCCGTTAAAGCAATAAAACTGATGAGAAAGCTGGTAATAATTTTTTTCATTTGATATTTTTATAATCGCCTTAAAATTACGAAATTTTAAGAAGGCCGAAGGTAAATCAAAGACTGTTAAGCTTTTGTTGAAATATATGACAGGTATCGGCAACTGTTTCTTCAATAGGACGATATTTAAATTCAGGTAAAAACTTAGTCAGCTTGCTGTTATCAAAATGAACAATTGCTAATGCTGTTTTTGCCGTCTCTTTTGTAATCAGTGGATCTTTACCCGTAAACAGACTTTTAATTGCCTCAAGCCGCCAAACAATTTTCGCCAAAAAAGGAGTTACTTTTTTATGCGGCGGTTTTTTACCAAAAGCTCTTGCAATTATATCAAAAACATCTTTATAAGTTCTGTTTTCGGCACTGATTATAAAACGTTCGGCAGAAATACTGCTGCTCATTAATAGTACCATGGCGTTTACCACATCCCTTACATCTACAAAACCTGTTGTGCCGGTGGTGTACCAGGGAAATTCGTTGTAAATACTTTTAAATATTTGTGACGACCCTCCATTCCAGTCACCATCACCCAATATAATAACGGGGTTTACCATCACAGCATCCAGCCCTTCGCCAATGCCACGCCAAACCTGCATTTCGGCCAGGTATTTACTTTGTCCGTAGCTGCTGTTACTTGTTTTTTCCGACCAATTCATAGTTTCATCTACAAATCCTTCTTCTCTTATTCTTCCTAAAGCGGCTACCGAACTTACATGAACCATTTTTTTAACCCCTGCATCCAACGCAGCGTTAACCACATTGGCTGTGCCTTCAATATTTATCTTAAACATTTCCTGCTTACGCTTTGGATTATAAGAAATGATTGCAGCACAGTGGTAAACCTGTTCTAAACCTTCCATCGCTTCTTCCAAACCAATAACATCTAAAATATCGCATTGAAATTGCTCCAGATTTTCAGATTGAAAATCAGCAAGTGGAGTTTTATTATAAATTGCTCTAACCTTATTGCCTCCCTTCAACAGTTGAGTAATTAATTCTTTGCCCAATAAACCTGAGCCGCCTGTAACTAAAATCATAAATAATGGATAATTGGTTAGTGGATAATTGATAATGTTTTTAATGAAACCGTTATGCGATATAGTTGAAAGCCTTTATTATTAAATACAGGAAATGGTGAAAGGCATTATACATTATTTCATTATCAATTATCCATTGTATTCATAAAATCCTTTTTTCGTTTTCTTGCCAAGCTCTCCTTTTGCTACTTTTTCAGCTTGTAATGGCGATGGTTTAAACCGCTCTGCCTTATCGCAGGCGTCGTATAAAGATTGTGATACAGCAAGGTTAACATCATGGCCAATGAGATCCATTAATTTAAAAGGGCCCATTTTAAAGCCAGATGCTTCAAGCAATTCGTCTACATTTTCGAAACTGGCAATACCAAGTTCCACCAATTTCATTCCCTCCAGATAATAATGACGGGCAACCCGGTTAACAATAAAGCCAGGTGCATCTTTACACATTACCGGCGTTTTTTTCATTTGCAGGCAAAGGTCGTATACTGTTTGTGCCACTTCATTAGATGTTTGATTTCCTTTAACCACTTCTACCAACTTCATTACCTGTGCAGGGTTAAAAAAGTGCATACCTACAACCCTTTGCGGTTGTTGCACGCTTGCTTGTATTTCGGAAACTGATAAGGAAGAAGTGTTTGTTGCAAAAATCACTTCGGAATGATTTAACTCGGCCAGTTGATTAAAGATGGCAACTTTTGCGTCTACTTTTTCCACAATTGCTTCGATGATAATATCGGCCAGACAATCGTTGGTATCGGTTACAAATTTTATACGCTGATAAATCTCCTCTTTTTCCTCGGCAGTAATTTTTCCCTTATTAAGTAAATACGTCAGACTTTTTTGAATAGCTGCTTTTGCTTTCTCCAGCACTTCGGTATTAATATCGAACAATAAAGTATAGAAGCCGCTTTGTGCGGCTGTTTGGGCAATTCCGCTGCCCATAGTGCCTGCGCCAATAACGCAAATTGTATTTATCATTAGTGCGGGTGTTTTAGATTCAGTAAAGATATTATTTCTCTGTCAGTTATGCAGAACGTAAATAATTAAAACAAAAAAATGCATCGCTGTTCCTGTGGGAATCAACAATGCATTATATAATATCTATTTGGGTGCTTATTTCCCCGTTGCTTCTTTCTTCGCTTCCTCTTTCATTTTATCATTGGCAGTAATCGCAAATTCTACACGCCTGTTCTCGGCCCGGTTAGCATCAGTGCTGTTGTCTACTTTTGGTTGTGCCTCGCCGTACCAATTGATTAGCAGCCTGGACGACGAAATAGTATTATTTTTTAAATAATTGCCAACAGCCGATGCCCTTCTTTCAGACAAGGCAAGGTTGTAAGTATCCGAACCCTTATCGTCGGTATGTCCCTCTACCAGTAAATTTGTTTCGGGATATTCATTAAATATCTGAATCAACTTATTCAAAGCCAATTTTGAATTAGAAGTAATATCTGATTTATCGAATTCAAAATAAACACCCATTTTTGAACCATCGGGATTTTTTTCACTGAATGTTACAATGATTCCTTCGCCAACCCTTTGCACTTCGGCTCCGGGGATTTCATTTTTTATTTTCTCCGCCTGCTTATCCATTTTGTTGCCAATAATACCGCCAGCAACACCACCAATAACACCTCCGATAACGGCACCTAAAACTGTATTGTTTTTGTTGCCTACATTATTACCAATTACGCCGCCAATAACAGCACCACCGGCTGCGCCTATAACTGCTCCCTTTTGTGCTTTGTTTGCTTTCTTTGCTGTATTACATCCCGAGATAATCAACATGACTGTAGCTGTTGTTAAAAACACTTTTGCTATCCTTTTCATAATATTAAATTTGTGTGCTTAAAAATTATTTTTTTACAAAATTGTAAATGATCGCTCCTGCATGGCCGCTGAATACCATTTCAGATTTTAATTTCATATGGGTTTTATCCAGATTAACAATGGTAAGCCTGTATCCATCACCATTGTCCATGGCATTCTTTTTGTCATCAAGCCTTTTAAATTGAAATTGTTTAGCTTCTCCCTCGGGTTCATAAACCGTCCACCGTATCAATCTTTCTATAGGTGCACAGCCATCTGCTTTATCAATCAAGGCATAACTGCCCATACTGTTGTTATTAATGAAATTCCATTTGCTGCCAATAAAGCAACCAAAATCGGCTTCATTAAATATTTTTGTTTTAGCTACACCGGTAATACCTTCTGTAGTTATAGTTTGAAGTATCCAATTACCATTAATAGCTTTTTTCATGCTCCTTGCTTCTTTTGAAACAGAGCATGCACTTAAAGTGAACACAAATAAGAGTATAAGTAAACTGCTGTTTATTAATTTCATCATTATTAGTTTTATTTAATACGGCAATAAGTATAGCAGATGTGCTTACAGGCATTCAGACAACTATGATGCCAAAGGAGAATTTATGAGTTACATAATTCTGTAACCCACTTACACAATTATTATAAGGATATGAAAATCAGGGAAGTATTAACGATACGATATTTATACTGCAGAAGTAAATTGTTTTAAAAAACGAACATCATTTTCGCTGAAAAGACGAAGATCTTTTATTTGGTATTTAAGCATCGTAATTCTTTCGATACCCATGCCAAATGCAAAGCCGGTGTATTTATTACTGTCGATGCCGCAATTGTCCAACACATTCGGATGCACCATGCCGCAGCCCAGAATTTCAACCCAACCGGTTTTTTTACAAACGCTGCAACCCTCGCCGCCGCAAATCAGACAACTGATATCCATTTCGGCGCTGGGCTCGGTAAACGGGAAATAACTTGGGCGGAAACGCACTTTCACATCTTTCCCAAACATCTCCTGCACAAAGAAATAAAGTGTTTGTTTAAGATCAGCGAAAGAAACATTTTCAGCAATATATAAACCTTCTACCTGATGAAAAAAGCAATGCGCTCTTGCACTGATGGTTTCGTTGCGGTATACACGACCAGGGCAAATAATGCGAATGGGCAAATTTCCTTTCTGCATTTCACGTACCTGTACACTACTGGTATGAGTTCTTAAAAGCCAATCGGGGTTTTGAGAAATATAAAACGTGTCCTGCATATCACGGGCAGGATGATTTTCTGGTAAATTAAGTGCGGTGAAATTATGAAAGTCATCTTCAATCTCGGGTCCTTCGGCCACTGCAAAACCAAGTCGTTGAAAAATAGAAATTATTTTATTTTTTACCAGGCTGATTGGATGACGACTGCCAAGCGGTAATGGGTCAGCGGGTAAAGTCAAATCAATATGGTTGGCCGCTGTTGGTTGACCGTTGCTCGTTGCAGACTTAAGCTCTTCGTATTTTGATTCGGTGAAAATCTTAAATTCGTTCAGTAGCTGACCTGCTTCTTTTTTATTTTCGGCGGCCACATTTTTCATTTCGCCCATGATGGCTTTTACCAAGCCCTTGGTACCTAAATATTTGATACGAAAAGACTCAGCATCGCCGTCTGCGAAAGCATTAATTTCTCCTTTGAGCGCTTCGATTACTTTAACCAGATCCTCCATGCGGCAAAGATAAGGAACTTGGAATAGAGGATGTAAAACCCTGTTGGAAAGGCGTTTTCGGCTTTAAGCAATATTTAACAACGAAAATTTTGAAACGGATCGGCGGCACTATTATCTTCATATCTCAAACTTTTATCCCCACATTTATGGACCCCGACTCAGTCAACGCCTACTTCCCTTACAGGTTAATGGAACAGGCTACCTCGCAAATTGTAAAAACAACTTTTATAACCGTTGTTTTTACTGCCTGCCAAACGTTTAAACCCGAAAAAACAGTTACCGCAACTACCGTCAGTTTTTCAAAAACAGATACGGCTGTGGTTAATGTTGTTAAGGCCGATGCGCCAAAAAAAAAGAAAACCATTTACCTTACGTTTGACGATGGCCCCAATAAGGGCACCAAAAACATGATGCACATTGTGCAGGAAGAAGAAATACCTGTTACGCTGTTTATTGTTGGTGAGCATGTTTACGGAAGCAAAGAACAAACTGCTATTTTCGACAGCGTTATAAACTGCAAGTATTTTGAGATTGCCAACCACAGTTTTACCCACGCATTTAAGAACAAATATGTAAAATTTTATCAGGTACCCGACAGCGCAGTAAAGGATTTTAAGCGCTGCGCAGATAGTCTGCATTTAACTGCCAATATTATTCGAACGCCAGGCAGAAATATTTGGCGTACAGAATTGATAAAAAGTACAGATATTAAAGCATCTTCAGCCGCAGCCGATTCTCTTTTTGCAAATGGATTTATTACAGTTGGCTGGGATCTGGAATGGCATTATGACAAAGACTTTAAGTTGAAAAACAGCAGCGACGAAATGATGCTTCAGGTTGATAGTATATTTACACATGCGAAAACGAAAACAACCGATCATCTTGTATTGCTGGCGCACGATCAGGTATACAGCACTCCCGGTGATTCAACAGAACTTCGTCAATTCATTATTAAGTTAAAAGCAAAAAATGAATACAATTTTGAAGTGGTAAGCAGGTATCCGCGTTTAAAAAATTAACGTATCCCGTTTATAGAAAATCCTTAATTTTATACTCTAAATTTTAAGTTATGTCACTTTTTAAATCAAGCAATCCGGTCTTTTCTGAAAAAAGATTTAAGGATACCGTTTTAGATAATGTTGTAAGTCATGATAATGCGATGACGGTAAATGGAACTCTACAGAAGTTCGGTTTTATGTTTTTAATGGTAATGGGTACTGCTTTTTACGCCTGGAAGGAATTTAATGAGGGAGGAAATGTAATGCCTTTAATATGGACTGGTGCCATTGGCGGTTTAGTTGTGGCCGTTGTTATTATGTTTAAAAAAGAATGGGCACCTTATCTGGCACCTGCTTATGCATTGCTGGAAGGTTTGCTTGTTGGTGGAATTTCTGCCTATTATAACTATGCTTTTGCAGAGCAGGCCCCTGGTATTATTATGAACGCTGTTGGTCTCACATTCGGCACCTGCATTGCGATGTATCTTTTATATACGTTTAAGATTATAAAAGCAACAGCAAAATTCAGGGCAATTGTCGTGACAGCGACAACAGGTATTTTTATTTTTTACATGCTCAATCTTGTACTTGGCATGTTTGGAATCACTATACCTTTTTTACATGAAAGCAGTGCACTTGGTATTGGATTTTCACTTTTTGTAGTAGCACTGGCTGCGTTAAATCTGATTCTTAATTTTGACATGATTGAAACCGGCGCAGAAATGGGAGCACCAAAATATATGGAGTGGTATAGTGCGTTTGGTCTGCTGGTAGTAATTGTGTGGTTGTACCTCGAAATTTTAAGGTTATTGTCTTTGCTGTCTGGAAGAGATTAAAATATTTTATTTGCTAAAAAGTCTCCCTATAATCTCGGGAGACTTTTTTTATATTGCTTTTATTAGTTCTTCTACTTTCCCTTTGATAAAATCCCTTACCTCGTTAAACGCTGCCGGCTCCATATTTTTTGGATCGGGTATCTGCCAATCAATGAATTGTTTGGCAGGCATCCAGGGGCAGGCATCGCCGCAACCCATGGTTACAACTGCGTCAAATGGTGCAAATAATTTCACTTCATCTAAGCTTTTACTGCCATGTTTACCTAAGTCGTAGCCGAGTTCTTTCATAGCCGCAATGGCTTTGGGGTTTACAATGCCGCTGGGTTTACTACCGGCACTAAAGGCTTCCACATTTTCGCCACCGAGCATTTTTGCAAATGCCTGACTCATTTGGGAACGGTTGCTGTTTTCGACACAAACAAAAAGGAGCTTCTTTTTCATTGGTTATTTATTTTGAAAGGAAGTCAAGCCTTTAAGGCTTGACTTCATAGATTTTTTTAGCAGCATCCGCTTCCGGGTTCGCAACAGTTCCTATCGTCTTTGGCTGGCTTATCTGCATATACTGTGATACTGGTTATTTTGGTATTGCCTTTTTTATAGTCCGCAATTTCAGCATCAGTCAAATAATTTTTCAAAATATCATCAGGAATAATAATTTCCTTTTCTTTTTGTAAAACGATATTAGTGAACCCCGCATCTTTAATCATTTCTAAATAAACTTCTTTTTGGATGGCTCCGCTAACGCAACCTGCATAAAATTCTGCTACCTCTTTCCATTTTGATGGCAAGTTCCCTTCCAGCACAATATCAGAAATAGAAAAATGAGCGCCCGGTTTTAACACCCGGTAAATTTCGCTGATCACTTTGTGTTTGTTGGGAACCAAGTTCAATACACAATTACTTACAATAACATCGGCGTAATCTGAGGTAACTGGCATATCATCAATATCACCCAGCCTGAATTCTACGTTATTAAAGTTGAGTTTTTCAGCATTAGCCCTTGCTTTGTTAACCATTGCTTCGGTAAAATCAATACCAAGCACTTTACCATTTTCGCCAACAATTTTACGGGCAATAAAAGCATCGTTGCCGGCGCCGCTGCCCAGGTCAATTACTGTATCTCCGGTTTTGATTTTTGCAAACTCAGTTGGTAACCCGCAACCAAGGCCCAAGTCTGCATCAGGGTTGTAACCTTCTATTTTGGTATAGTCATCACTCATGATGTTATACACTTCATCTCCTCCGCAAGACGAAGTTGCGCCGCAGCAAGAAGTTGCATTTTGCTCTAAACTTTGCTCAGCAATGGCTGCATACTTTTCCTTTACTAATTCTTTAATTTCTGTTTCGTTGTTCATGATTATATTTTTATAGTTAATAATTATCTTAACAGCAGGCCTTTTGATTCTGTACTTTTAGTTTATTGAATAGAAAACTGAACTCGCCCATAAACTTTTCAAAAGCTTTCCAGTTTATGCAATAGCAACTCCGGGGGCCATCGATGTTTCCATCAATCAATCCTGCATTTTTCAATTCCTTTAAATGTTGCGAAACTGTTGATTGTGACAGCGGCAATACTTCCACTATCTCACCACAAATGCATTCGTTCTTTTGCGCCAGCAATTTTAATATGGCAATGCGTGCCGGATGTGCCAATGCCTTAGCAAAAGCTGCCAGATCCTGTTCCTTTTGTGAAAATGCTTCTTTTTTGTGGATTGCCATATTTTAATCTTATATCGCAAATATACGATTAATTAAATTAAATAGCCAAATTTTTTAAAAGGAAAAAGTCAGGTAGCTAACCTGACTTTTTATAAACCTCTGAAAGCGACGCTCTATGAAAATTAATATTATTACAAAAAACTATTCTCTGCCATCCAATAAATTACCCAATCCTCCCAAAATACTTCCTTCTTCCTTGCGCTTATAGCTATATTGTTGCAAACGCCCCGCCAAACGGCTGATTGGTAAGGATTGTAACCAGACTTTGCCCGGCCCTTGCAGCTTAGCAAAGAATAATCCTTCGCCACCAAACATCCAGTTTTTAATGCCTTTTACAAATTCAATATCAAAATCAATGCCCGCTGTATAAGCCACCACGCAGCCTGTATCTACTTTTAAAATTTCGCCAGGCTGTAATGTTTTTTCAATAACATAGCCACCTGCATGGGCAAAGCACATTCCATCTCCTTCCAGTTTTTCCATAATAAAACCTTCGCCGCCAAAAATACCGGTGCCTAGTTTTCTTTGAAACTCAATACCAATACTTACGCCCTTGGCTGCACAGAGAAAAGCATCTTTCTGGGCAATGATTTTACCTCCCAATTGCGAAAGATCGAAAGCAATTATTTTGCCCGTATATGGCGCCGCAAAACTTACCCGCTTCTTTCCCTGTCCTACATTGGTGAAGGCAGTCATAAACAAACTCTCTCCTACCAACAATCTTTTGCCTGCGCTGAAAAGTTTACCCAATAAACCTGATTGCTCCTGTTGTTTACTTCCATCTCCAAAAATGGTGTTCATCTGAATGCCGTTATCCATCATCATAAAAGCGCCGCTTTCGGCTATGGCTGTTTCGTTGGGGTCTAATTCAATTTCTACAAACTGAAGTTCTTCTCCGTAAATTTTGTAATCTATTTCGTGGTCTTTTATCATGGCGTATAATTTTAGCCCCCTCCAACTCCCCCGAAGGGGGAGAGATACCGGAGCGATGAAAGAATTTTTATTTCAAAGCGTAAGTTAATATCTAATGGAAAAAAGAAATGATAAAAATATGATAAGTGGATAAACTCACTCTACATAATGAACGCTTTTCAGATTCCATCAAATAAAAAATGCCGCTCATATTTATGAGCAGCATTTTTCACTTTCTCATTGATTAAGCTTGATATCCAGGCAAAAGATCATTGCCTTCATCATTTTTCTCTGTTTCCTTCAACTGCCCGTTCCACACTTTTTTACCCTGTATTCTTTTTCCCAGGTACATTATACCTACGAATATGAAAAAGAACGGTCCGGCAAATCCAAGTAAAGCCACATATCTGGTTCCATAAAATTTCTCCATTGGTCTTCTCAATCTTTCGGCAATGATGTACATACTTGGCACCATTATTAAAGTGAGGAAGAATGCGAATATCAATCCGAAAATAATTGTCCAGCTAAGCGGCCCCCAGAACACCACACTATCTCCACCAAAGAATATATGCGGATTTAAATGCTGGAAGAAGGAGACAAAATCGATATTAAATCCAACTGCCAGCGGCAATAAACCGAGCATGGTTGCCAAGGCTGTAAGCAATACCGGAATGATACGAATCTTACCGGCCTGTATAGCCGCTTCCCTGGTCTTAACGCCCCTGCCTCTTAACTCATCGGTAAATTCAATCAATAAGATTCCGTTTTTAATTACAATACCTGCCAGGCCAATTATACCTACCATCAACATAATGGTTGCAATTGTCATACCTGTAAAGGCATAACCCAACAAAACACCAATTATCGAGAAGAAAATTTCTGTGAGTACTATAAATGGTTTGCTCATAGAGTTAAACTGCAACACCAGAATGAGGAAAATAAGCCCCATTGCCATTAACAGGGCTTTTCCCAAAAATGCATTTGTCTCTGCTTCCTGCTCACCCTGGCCGGTTTGCTTTATGGTAACATCGGCAGGTATCCTGGTTTTTGTTTTGAATTCGGCAATTTTTATGGCCAGTTTTTCATTTACAATACCGGTTAATGTTGGGTCCAATACATTCGACTGTAACTGAATGGTTCGCTTTACATTCTTCCGGGCAATGGCGCCGGATGTACTTGT
Source organism: Ferruginibacter sp. (assembly GCA_037969645.1). Classification (GTDB taxonomy): domain Bacteria; phylum Bacteroidota; class Bacteroidia; order Chitinophagales; family Chitinophagaceae; genus Ferruginibacter. Next base: position 13,049 of record JBBKXU010000023.1, read on the forward strand.
GTACTCCCGTGAAGCAACTGCACTCACCGGAATTGATTTCACCTGCATCGTGTTCATATCCATAAATGTGATACGCATGTTCAAAATATCCACAATATTGGCCCGCTGCAAATCGGCATATCTTAGCTGTATCTTATATTCATCTTCCCCTTCTTTTAATTTGCTCACTTCTTTTCCAAAAAGCGCTGTGCGTATTTCCATCCCTATTTGCGCTGTACTCAATCCCTGCATCATGGCTTTTTCACGATCAACATTTATCGTTATCTCCGGACTGTTGAGATCAACATCCATTTTTAAATTCTCGATACCATCAACCGGATTCTGATCTAAATATTTAGACAACTCAGTTGCCACTTTTGCAAGCTCTTCAAAATCATCACCCACAATTTCAATATTTACCGGCGGATCGGTTGGCGGGCCACCATCTTCCTGAGCTACCTCAATACTGGCGCCGGGTATGCCAACCATCTGTTTTCTTATTTCATCAAGATATGGTTTGGTTTTTTTGCCATGACGTTTTTCGTACTCAACAAATGAAACCTGTATACGACCTAAATTAGGCTGCACACTTCTATTATTGCTGCTTGGGTTATTTGCGCTATTAGCCACGTTGGCTATGATACTCTCCACAATACTACCCTCGGTTCCCGGCTTTTCGGCTTCAAGTACTTTTTGTACCCGCATCTCTAATACCTGCGTTACACTATCGGTGGTTTTAACATCGGTACCCACCGGCATTTTCAGGTAAACAAAAATCATGTTAGGATCACCGCTCGGGAAAAATGTTTGATCATTTCCACGCAAAAACAGCAGGCCCGCCGATACCGGAAATAATACAAACAAACCTACCAGCATCCAAACAGGTCTGGTGCCTTTTAGCAACCAGCGTAATAATGTTTCGTATCGACGCATTAAACCGGGTAAAATCCTGTTTTGGAAATAGTAAATAATATCCTTGAAAACGTACCTGTTTATTGTCGACAATAAAACCATAAACCACAGGAAGTTTGCAAAGCCATGCGAAGCAAACACATGCAGAATAGCACCTACTACAATCGCTACCCAGAAAAATGGTTTTTTAAATATGGAGTGTTTTGGTTCGTCAAACTGCTTGCCTTCAGGCTTCATAAAGCTTACTGCAAAAACAGGGTTGAAAATAAACGCCACGACTAATGATGCAGCCAAGGTTAATATAAGCATGGCAGGCAGGTAAATCATAAATTTACCAATAATACCTTTCCAGAACAGTAACGGGAAGAAAGGTGCCAGCGTAGTTGCCGTACCCGCCAATACCGGAATAAAAATTTCGCCGGCAGCCTCCTTGGCACTTCGGACTATAGAGACCTTACCGTTATTATAAATACGATGTGTATTTTCTATTACCACAATGGCATCATCCACTATAATACCCAAGCCGAACAATAAAGCAAACAGTACAATAAAATTTAGTGTTATCGGTGTGCCAATAATGGCATCGCCTATCGGTAAAAACATGAATGCCACAAATACACTCAAAGGAACACTAAGCGCCACAAAGAATGCATTGGTAACACCCATAAAAAACATGAGCACCAATAATACCAACACAAAACCAATGATGATGGTATTAATTAACTCATCAAATGAAGTTTCTGTAGCCTTACTCTGATCACCGGTTACCACCACATTCAAATCTTTTGGCAGAATCTGATCTTCCTTCATCTGCTTAACAATATCTTTTACCTTTCCGGCAGCACTTATTAAATTTTCGCCTGCACGTTTTATGATGTTGATGGTTATTACATTTTTACCATCAAGACGGGCAAAACTTTCTTTTTCTTTGATAGTATCTTTTAACTCGGCAATATCTTTTAAATATACGGTAGCTCCCTGTGCACTGCTGCGCACAACAATGTTCTGCAAATTCAAAGCACTGGTAAACTGTCCTTTAATTTTTACCGTACGGCGCATGTTTCCCACTTCCAGCAAACCGCCTGTAATATCCATATTCTCCCGGCTGATAGCATTTTCAATATCCATGAAGCTGATACGGGCCGCCTGCATTTTGTAGGGATCTACATTTACCTGAATTTCTCTTTCGGGGGCGCCAATAATTTCGGCACGTGTTATTTCGGAAAGCTCTTCAAATCTGTCCTGCAATTTATCGGCATACTCCTTCAGTTTAATACCATCATAATCGCCACTTACGTTTACAAACATGATGGGCATTTCGCTAAACGCAAATTCCTGTGCATTGGGTTGAGAAGTGAGGTCATTTGGCAAATCTGTTTTCGCCCTATCAATAGCATCCTTAACTTTTAGTTTAGCCAGTTCGGTTTTAACATCCGTATCAAACTCAACAACAATTAAACTAAAATCGGTTTGCGATGTACTGGTAATTTTATTAACCTTGGCACCGCTTATACCTTTCAGTTGCTTCTCAATTGGCCTGGTAACCAGATTTTCAATGTCCTTTGGCGAGTTACCTACATATACCGTTGTTACACTGATGGTAGGCACTACAATATCGGGAAACTGCTCTTTGGGTAAACTTGTGAAGGTGTTCAACCCCATCATCGTTACAATAATGGCAATAATATATATGGCCGTTCGGTTATTGATTGACCAGCTTGTTGGACCGAACTGTTTAAATTTTTTATCTATTCCTTCTTTAAAATTCATAAAATTAGTTTTGCATTAATCAGTTATTTGCCAATCTCTGTGCTTATCATTTGTCCGTCGTAAATGTTCTGGTAACCTTCGGTTATTAATTGATCGCCTGCTTTTAAGCCGGCTTTAATTTCTACATTGGTACCATACACTTCGCCAATAACAACAGCTTGTTTTTTTGCCACAGACTTACCGTTTGAAAGTTTTGAAAGCACGTAAACATATTTACTGCTCTCGTCGCTTTGTACTGTATTGATTGGTATTACCACTGCATCGGGAGCCGAATAATCCAAAATACGGATAGATGCAGACTGATTTGGTTTTAGTGCAGGATCAACCGGTATTTTAGCTTCGGCCACAAAACCAAGCGAATTGGCGTTTATTGACTGGCTGATTAACGAAATAACTGAACTAAGTTTTTTATTGGCATCGGGAATAGTAATCTCTACCGGTGCCCCTTTACTTACTCTTGTTAAGTAGGTTTCGGGAATATTAGTAACTACTTTTAAGTTGCTGGTGTTTACAATTTTAATTTGCGGCCCCGCCTGTGTCATTCCCTGGAAAGTCTCTCCCACCCTAATGCTTACAACATCAGCAATTCCGTTTACATCGCTATATACATTTGCAGTTTTCAATTGTTCTACTGCAACTTTTACATTTTCGTCTACTAATTTCATTTGGTTCTCCAGCCCATCCACATTGGTTTTAGCGGTTACAACCTGAATTTCGGTGCCAATACCCTGGTCCCACAAATTCTTTTGACGACGGTACAGATCTTTAGCAAAATTCAGTTGTGTTTTAATGCCTTCAAGTTGTTGTCTTGTGGCAGTTACCTGCTGCTGCACAATGGCGTCATCAAGCTTTAGTAACAACTGTCCTTTTTTAACAAATTGCCCCTGCTGCACATACACGGCCTTAACCTGCCCCGGCATTCCCCGTGGCGATATGTAAGAAATATTTTCGGCATCAACATGGCCCTGCAAATCAATATAATGTTTAAAATCCTGCGTTGTTACCGCCGAAACTGCAACCAATTTTGTTTTTGCATTATCAGCTGAGTTGGGATCAAGCTTCTCCAGTTCCGCCTGCAGTTTTTTAATCTCTTCGTCTGTTTTGGTTTTATCGGCTTTTAGTTTTTCCAAAGCAGCTTTTTTATCGTTGATAAGGGCCGCATCATCTTTCTTACTGTTTCCGCACGAAGCCACTAAAAAAATGGTAAAAATTGCTACTGAAATTTGTGTTATTTTTTTCATCTGTATATAGTTAGTCTGTTTAATTATAGTTTTCCGGTGGCTTTTAAGAAATCAACTTTTGCAATAATGGCATCGTACAAAGCACTGATATAATTCGTTTGCGCTGTTTTAAGATCCAGTTGTGCGGTATTAATTTCGGTTGAAGAACCTGTACCTATTTCGTATTTCTTTTTGGTTTGATTATACACTTTCTCTGCCAGCGCCATGTTCTTTTTTTGAAAATCCATTGATGCGATGGCTGTAGTGAAATTATTTTTAGCACTCTCAACCTCTCCATCAATATTTATCTTTAACGCTTCCGTTTGATTTTGTGTTTTTTGTAGTTCATATTTCGCTTTTTGAATCCTTGCTTTTATGGCAAACCCGTTAAAGATGGGCACTTTCATTTGCAAGCCTATATATGAATTGGTGAACCATTCTCCTTGGCCAAAAATGTCAAATTTTTCACGTTGCGCCTGTTTGCTATAGCCGCCAACCAATGCAAATGTTGGTATCTGGCCCAGCTTATACCTTCTTACATTTAACCCGTTGAGCATATTGGTTAATTCAGAAATCTGAAAATCTTTACGATCACTGTATTTAAATTGGCTGGCTTCTAATACACCTTCTTTTACCTGGTCATCGGTAAGCTTATCGGTAAGTATCAGACTGTCTTTAACAGGCATACCCATTAATAATTTCAAACCCGAATAGCCATTCTTAATCATATTGTTTGCCTTCAGCTTTTCGGTTTGCAGGTTAGCAATCTGTACCAAAAGCTTGTCAATATCCACTCTCTCCGTAAAACCGTTATCGTACATCACCTGCACATCGCTCCTTAATTTTTCAAGGCGGCCAATATTTGCATCAAGCAATTCAATTTGCGTTTTACCAACAACCAGCTGGTAATATATTTTATAAACGTTTGCTTTTATATTCTCCTCGGTTAACTCTGCAATTCTTTCCTGTAAACTGATGGTTCCGTTGCGTGCCTTAAGTGCAATAAAAACCTGACCGTCAAAAACAAGCTGGCTCAATGTTACGCCAGCGTTAGCAGTCCATGGTGTACCAAATTGAAAAGGAAGGTTGCCAAAACCTCCAGCTGGATAAGTCACGTTTTGTCCGCTTCCGTTTTTCACGCCTTCATCAATTAAGACTTTATAAGTAGATGGACTGATAAAATCGGGAACAACCTGTATAGGAATATCTATGTTTCGGTTAACACCCATACTTCCGTTTATTTGTGGCAGAGCAATGGAAGTGATATCCCGGTTGGTTTGTTTCTGTATCAAAATATCGAGCAGGGCATTTTTTACCTGAACCGAATTTTTACTAGCATAATCAACAGCCTGCAACACCGAAAAAGAATTTACTTCTTGTGCATTTAACATTGTTGAAAAAGCCACCAGGCTTGCCATTAAAAGACTATAATTCCTTATTTTTTTCATCACTACTTTTTTATTTCTTATTCTATTCAGGCTAATGTTTTTTCTTTTTGTTCTTTGTATTTCATAATTAGTTTATACCCTTTAAGCGATACCAGTCCAAAAAGAAAATGAACGATTATTTCTTCTTCAATTTTAACCAGGCTGTGTTTTAAACTTTGTTGAAATTCGGGATTGAAGGGGATAAACATGGTTTCTACACGGTATCTACACATAATATCAACCGTTAATTCGGGGCGGTACAATTCTTCCTTAATACCCCTTTCCAGGTTTTGTGTACATACATTGAACAGAAACTCATTTTTATGTTTCAAAAATTTACGGAAAGCTGCTGGGTGGTATTTCTGCATGTCATAAATGATTGACGGATTCATGCTTTTAAACATTTCCGCCATCATATCCATTACCAGGAATATTTCATGCACCGCATTATCCGCTTTATCCCTGTCGGCATTACATTCATACTGGTTAGTTTCAAGTATTTCATCTACCACTGCTTCTACCAGTTCATCCTTATCCTTAAAATACTGGTAGATGGTTTTTTTACTCATCCCGAGGTTGGCGGCAATATCATCCATACTTACGCTCCTGATGCTGTATTGCATCACCAGGTCGTGGGCCGCTTTCTTTATCCGCTGTTTAGTATCTAATTCTATCATAATAGGGCGCAAAACTAAGGAAACTTTTTATGTAACCAAAGTTTCCATCGTCTTTTTTTGTGTTTCGTACTAATTTTTTAATAAGCGGCTTGTAATAAGGATTAAAGGAAGATTCAGCCTTGCCTTTTTAAACAATTATCTTTGCTGTACTAAACAACCGACTATGATTAAGAAAATGAATTATAAAAAGATTCTGCAATATTTTCTGCAAGGACTGCTCATTTTGGGCCCTGTAACCATCACGATATATTTTATTTACTGGGCGTTTTCATTTATCGACAGTATGATACCGATTTTTACCTACACCGATGCTCAGGGGCTTGAACAGGTTAGAAACTACGGTATTGGATTTGTTATTATTATTAGCCTTTTGATTGTAATCGGTTATTTCAGCTCCTTTTTTATAACCGGACGTGTGCTTAGTTTTTTTGATAAACTGTTGGAAAAAACACCCGGCATAAAACACATTTACTCCACCACCCGTGATTTTTTTGAAGCTTTTGCCGGCGAACATAAAAAATTTACCAAACATGTACTGGCCAATATTGATGATAACGATGTTTGGCGTTTTGGCTTTATCACTAGAGAAGATATGGACGATTTTGGCCTGATTGAGTATGTTACCGTGTATGTGCCCATGGCTTATTCCATTTCAGGCAATGTGTATGTGATACCTAAAAAAAGAGTGCGGATGATTGAAAATATCAGCGCTTCGCAAACTATGAAGTTTGCCGTAAGCGGCGGTGTTACAGACATAGATGAAGATGATACTAAAAAATAAACGGTATATTTAAACAGCCGAATTACACCATCATGAAAAAAGTTGTTCAATTTTTTTCGCTTCTTTTTATTTTGCTGATATCGCATTATAATGTGTACTGCTGGGGGTTTTATGCCCATCAAAAAATAAATTACTACGCTGTTTTTCTATTGCCGCCTGAGATGATGGTTTTATTTAAACCCAATATCAGCTTCTTAAGTGAGCATGCCATTGACCCCGATAAAAGAAGATACGCTGTACCCGATGAAGGGCCCCGACATTATATAGATATTGATCATTACGGTGCTTACCCTTATACTTCCTTGCCCAGAAAATGGACCGATGCTGTTGCTAAATTTGGAGAAGATTCTTTAAAGCAATACGGCATTGTACCTTGGCATGTACAAACGATGCTGAACCGTTTAACTAATGCTTTTAAAGAAAAAAACTACAGTCTCATTATGAAATATGGGGCCGAAATTGGACATTATATTTCCGATGCTCATGTACCGCTGCATGCCAGTAGCAACCACAATGGGCAGCTTACCAATCAAAAAGGAATTCATGGTTTTTGGGAGAGCCGTGTACCCGAGTTGCTGGCCGAAAAAGAGTTTGATTTTTTTATTGGCAAGGCTGATTACATAGTAAACCCCGGTGATTTTATATGGAAACGAGTGCTGGAAAGCGCCCAGGCAGCCGATACCGTTTTAACTTATGAAGCTGAACTTACCCGCCAGTTTTCTGATGATCAAAAATATTCTTTTGAAAATCGCAATGGCAAAACCATCCGCCAGTATTCATCAGCCTTTACCATTGCCTATAATAAAAAGTTAGATGGCATGATTGAGCGACGTATGCGGCAATCTATATATGCCATCGCTTCTTTTTGGTACACAGCCTGGGTTAATGCTGGCCAACCCGACTTAAAAGCCCTGGTTACCCAAAAATTCTCCGAAGCTGATCTTAAAGAATTTGAAAACCTTAATAAGCAATGGAGTACAGCGGGTAAAATGATTGGCCGGGAAGAGCAATAGGGCCACTTAACTCTCAAATAGGCAAGTTGGTTTGATTTGGGTATTTTTGCATCCGAAAATTTATTTAAGCCCATGGCATCCGTTCACAATTTTAATGCAGGCCCGTCTATTTTACCTCAATCGGTTTTTGAAGAAGCATCGCAGGCAATTCTCAATTTTAATAATACGGGTTTATCTATTTTAGAAATTGGTCACCGCACATCCATTTTTCAGGAAGTGATGGAAGAAGCCCGGGCATTAGTAAGAGAATTGATGTTGCTTGATGATGAACATGAGGTTTTATTTTTGCATGGCGGCGCATCAACACAGTTTATGCAGGTGCCCATGAATTTACTGGATGATAAGGAAAATTGCGCCTATACAGATACAGGAGTGTGGAGCTCCAAAGCCATCAAGGAAGCAAAACTGTTTGGTAAAGTAGAAACTGTTTGCAGCAGTAAGGAAACTAATTTCGATTTTATTCCAAAAGATTTTGCTGTCCCTAATGATGCAAAATATCTGCACATAACCACCAACAATACTATTTACGGAACACAATGGCAAAAAATACCTAAGACCAGTAACAGTTTAGTTGCCGATATGAGCAGCGATATTTTCAGCAGGGTAATTGATTTTAACAGCTTCGACTTGATTTATGCAGGCGCTCAAAAAAATATGGGACCTGCCGGAGTTAACCTTGTAGTTGTAAAAAACAGTATCCTTGGAAAAGTAAAACGAAACATTCCCACTATACTTGATTACCGCAACCATATTAAAGAAGGTTCGATGCTGAATACGCCACCGGTGTTTGCAGTTTATGTTTGTATGCTTACATTACGTTGGTTAAAAGCCCAGGGCGGCGTTGCGGCCATTGAAAAATTGAATAATGAAAAAGCAGCAATGCTTTATGCTGCCATTGATGAAAGCCCCATCTTTAAAGGCACTGCCCATAAGGCTGACAGAAGTAAAATGAATGTTTGTTTTGTGATGAATGATTCATCTTTAGAGGAGCAATTTTTACAATTTACCAAAGAACAGGGTATTGTAGGCATTAAGGGGCATCGCTTAGTTGGCGGTTTCCGGGCATCTTTATACAACGCATTGCCTATAAGCAGTGTAGAAATTTTATGTAGTACAATGAGATCGTTTGCACTACAAAATGCATAATACAATTTATATACTTTTACAATAACTAATAAACGACAGCATGGTAACGATATCGCCTTTTAAGGCACTAAGACCCGCAGCAGAACTGGCAAAGCAAGTGGCATCACGCCCTTATGATGTACTAAATAGCAAAGAGGCAAAAACAGAAGCAGAAGGCAATAATGCAAGTTTTTTACACGTCACAAAAAGTGAAATTGATTTACCCGAAAGTGTTGATATTCATGCGCAGGAAGTTTACGATAAAGCAAGAGAGAATCTTGTCGCATTTATCAGCCGTAAAGTACTTTTTCAGGAATCTAAAGCCTGCTATTATATTTATGAACTGCAAATGAATGGCAAAAGCCAAACCGGCCTGGTTTGCGGCAGCTCGGTTGATGATTATGACAACGGCCTGATAAAAAAACATGAGTTTACACGCCCCGAAAAAGAGCAGGACAGAATCAACCATATAAAAACATCGGGAGCACAAACCGGCAATGTGTTTTTAGCATACCGCAATGTGGATGAAGTAGATGCCATCATCAATAAATGGAAGGCCAAAAATCCTGTTTATAATTTTACAGCAGAAGATAATATTCAGCACAGTGTATGGATTGTGAATGACGATGCAACGATTGAAAAAATTTCCAGTCTATTTAAAGAAAAAGTTCCCTGCACGTATATTGCCGATGGCCACCATCGAGCCGCTTCTGCAGCCAAAGTAAGGGCGGCACTTGGCAGCAATGCATCTAAGGGTTCAAATATTTTTCTTACTACATTGTTCCCATCTGATCAGTTGTATATCATGGATTACAACCGAGTGGTAACCGATTTAAACGGGCTGAGTGATACTGATTTTTTATCGGCCATTGAAAATAATTTTGTTGTTGAAAAAGCTGACAAAGCATTTTCTCCTGCAAAGCTGCATGAAATAGGCATGTACTTAAACAAAAAATGGTACCGCTTAACAGCCAACGAAAACAGCTATAGCGAAGACCCGATAGGCATTTTAGATATCAGCATCCTGCAAAATAATTTATTAGATCCGGTGCTTGGTATTAAAGACCAGCGTACCGATAAAAGAATTGATTTTATAGGCGGCATTAGAGGGTTGAACGAATTGGAGAAAAGAGTAAACAGCGGCGAAATGGCTGTGGCATTCAGTTTACACCCGGTAACTATACAGCAGTTATTTGATATTGCCGACAGCGGCAATGTAATGCCACCCAAAAGCACCTGGTTTGAACCAAAGCTTAGAGATGGCTTGCTTACACATTTAATTGCAGAGGCTGAGTAAAAGCTGTTAATCTTAGCTCCCAATAAACCTTATATTAGTTTTCAATGTATCTTTAAGCTGATGAAAAAAATCTTTTTAATAGTAATTGCTGTTAGCTGTCAAACTTTACTGTTTGGGCAGGATGTTAAACAATTGCATAACAGTGCCAGAGAATATATGCATAAGGGTGATTACCAAAATGCTATTATCGTTTTAAACAGGGCACTTACGGTACAGCCAAATAATCTTAATTTGTCGAAAGATCTTGGCTTAAATTATTATTATGCCGGTGATTATAAAAAATCAGTGGAAGTATTATCCAAATTATTTAGCCGGTACGATGTTGACGACCAATGTTTTCAAATAGCCGGAGATGCTTACTGGGCAATGGATGACGCCAAAGAAGCAGAGAGTGTGTACAGAAGAGGCATAAACAAACTGCCCAACAGCGGACCTCTTTACAATGAGTTGGGTAAAGTACTATGGACCAAAGGTGATTATAGTGCTATAAAATATTGGGAAAAAGGCATTGAGAACAACCCCGGCTTTGCTGGCAATTATTACAGCGCCAGTAGATACTATTATTTCACTACCGATAAAGTGTGGAGCCTGATTTATGGCGAAATTTTTATTAATATTGATCCAAGAGGCGCTAATACCTCCGAAATAAAAAACATTTTACTGGATGGTTATAAGAAATTGTTTATTGATGCCAATCTGGAAAAAAATAACAAAGACAAAAATCCATTTGTAATCGCCTTTTTAAAAACCATGAATAAACAAAGCCAGTTGGCTTCATCGGGTATCAGCATTGAAGCTTTATCAAAAATAAGAACAGGTTTTATTGCCGAATGGAATACAACCTATGCTGCAAAATTCCCTTTTAGATTATTTCAACAACACAAACAATATGTTGATGAAGGATTGTTTGACGCATATAACCAATGGGTTTTTGCCACCGACCAAAACCAGCCCGCCTACAAAATCTGGACTGAAGCCCACAGCAAAGAGACTACAGAGCTAAACCGTTATTTGTTCGAAAGAATTTTTAAAGTTCCCACGGGCCAGTACTACCACTAAATAATTTTGATTGATATTTCGTCCGCATCTGCAATAGGTGGGAAAATGAGTTGTGTCTCAAATTAAAATACCTTCAGCCTGAGCTTGTCGAAACCGGAGCTATTTAAATTTACCATTCTTCGACAAGCTCAGATTGGCAGCAAACAATTATCATAAATTTCAAACTGACACACTACTGGGAAA